>JANONZ010000030.1:0-5001 GCA_031421095.1 Thermomicrobiales bacterium | reverse complement strand
GCGATGAACTGGTCGAGGTGACCCCGCAGTCGATCCGTCTGCGCAAGCGTGCCCTCTCCCAGCACGACCGACGTCGCGAGACGGGTCGCGCCGACGACCTCCGCCGGTCGGCCGAGCGCGAGGCGACGCCAACCGGCTGATCCGGATCCGTCAGACAGCGACGCGGACGATGCCCGGGATGTCGTCGAACCCGCTGTCGAAGCTCATCACGACCGACACGTCGCGGCGCCCGATCACCGCGATGTGGAGGGCATCGCGGGCGGACAGCCGGGTGGTCGTCAGCACCAGGGTCCTTGCGCGGAGGACGCCGCCGTGGTCGATCGGGGAAATCTCGCTGACGATCCCCGAGAGAGCGCCCCGAAGCCCGCGTCGATGGCGTCCCGCCGATCGATCGCGACGTAGCGATGCAGGATCTCCTGGAAGACCTCGACATCGGTGACCAGCCGTTCACCGTCGACAAGGGCCCGTTCGACGATCCGGCGGGCGATCGGCTTGTTGGGGTGGTCTGCCCCGATCAGATACATCGGGACGTTCGAATCGATGAAGATCACTGCGGCCGAGCGCCGAGGTAGCCCCGCTCGATCTCGCCCAGGACGACGTCGATGTCGTCGATCGGGAATTGATGTTCGTGCGCGCGCTTGACGGTAGCGAGTCTATCGGCCAGATCAGGCGTCGCGACCTCTGAGCGGGCCGCGCGCAACGTCTGGCGCACGACCTCCGCGACCGTCATTCGCCGCTCGCGAGCGAATCGCTGGAGCTCGCTCAGCTCGGCGTCATCCAGCAGGACCTGGAGCCGCTTTGTCATGACGTGAGGATATCTGACTCAGTCGTATGAGTCGAAGGACGAGGAGATCAAGGACCAGATCCGGGCGGCGATGCGCCCTGCCGGGTCGGCCGCGTCAGCTGGGTCGCCTGCACCGTGGGGACGACGCTCGGCAGGTCCGGCCGTGCCAGACTCTAGCGGCCGCGAAGACCACCCGGTGTACGATCGCGCCCATGCCGATCTACCTTGATCACGCGGCCACGACCCCGCTGCGCCGCGAGGTCCTCGACGCGATGCTGCCGTTCCTGACGGAGTCGTACGGGAACCCGAGCTCGGCGCATTCGTTCGGCCGGGCGACGCGGTCGGCTCTCGATGACGCCCACGAACGCGTTGCCCGCGCGCTCAACGCAGAGGGGCGCGAGATCGTGTTCACATCAGGCGGGACCGAGGCGAACAACCTTGCCCTCAAGGGCGCGGCCTGGGCAGGCAAGGCCCATGGTCACCGGATCGTGACCTCGGCCGTGGAGCATCATGCGGTCGGGCACACGCTCCGCTACCTCGAGAAGTTCGGCTTCGAGGTCATCGCACTGCCGGTCGATCGATACGGCCGGGTCGATCCGGACCAGCTGGAGGCGGCCCTCACGGACCGCACGATCCTTGTTTCGATCATGCTGGCCAACAACGAGGTCGGGACGCTCCAGCCGATCGTCGAGATCGCCGACCGGGTTCGCCGCCGCAAGGGCGTGCTGCTGCACGTCGACGCCGTACAGGCCGCGCCGTACGTCGATATCGACATCCAGTCGCTCGGCGCCGACCTCGTGTCGCTGGGCGCCCACAAGTTCGAGGGTCCCAAGGGTGTCGGTGCGCTGTATGTCCGCCACGGCACCCACATCCTGGCCCAGCAGCAGGGCGGTAGCCAGGAGCGCCACCGTCGAGCCGGAACGGAGAACGTGGCCGGTGCGGTTGGCCTGGCCTTCGCCTTCGAGTTGACCTGCGCAGAGCGCGCCGAGACGACCGCCCGTCTGCGTGGTCAGCGCGACCGGCTCGCCGCCGCCGTCCTCGCGGTCCCAGGCACCGAGCCGACCGGCCATCCGACGGAACGCCTGCCGGGCCTCCTCTCCATCGTCGCCCGCGAGACTGACGGCGCATCGGTCGCGATGTCGCTGGATCTGGAAGGCATCGCCTGTTCTGTGGGCTCGGCCTGCGCCACCGGCTCCACCGAGGTCAGCCACGTGCTGACCGCGATGGGTTACCCGGAGGAGGAGGCCCGCGGCGCGCTCCGCCTGTCACTCGGCCGCACCACCATGGATGACGAGATCGCGACCGCCTGTGACCTCGTCCCGCGGGTCGTGGCGTCGATGCGAATCGGGAGCGCCGCAGTCGCCGCCGATCCGCTCGGCCAGGGCGTGCCCGCATGAGCCGGATCCTCGTCGCCATGTCGGGAGGCGTGGACTCGTCCGTCGCGGCGGCGCTCCTCCACCAGCAAGGCCACGAGGTGGTCGGAGTATGGATGCGCCTGCACGACGTCGCCGATTCGTACTCGGAGTTCAAGAAGAGCTGCTGTTCGCTCGATGCCGCTGACGACGCGCGGCGCGTCGCGGCCCAGCTGGACGTCCCGTTCTATGTCATGAACCTCGAGCGCGAGTTCGATGCCGGCGTCCTCCAGCCGTTCCTCGATGCCTATCTCGACGGGTCGACGCCGTCGCCGTGCGTGGACTGCAACACGTACGTGAAATTCGGGGCGCTGCTGGGTCGAGCCCGCCACCTGTACGAGTGCGACGCCGTCGCGACCGGGCACTACGCGCGCCGGACGGTCGACGCCGATGGCCGCTCGCAGCTCCGTCGAGCCAGGGATGGCGACAAGGACCAGACGTACTTCCTGTATGGACTGCGGCAGGACCAGCTGGACCACGCCCGATTTCCGTTGGGCGACCTCACCAAGCCGGAGGTGCGCGCGGTCGCCCGCTCCCTTGGCCTTGCCACGGCGGACAAGCCGGAGAGCCAGGAGATCTGCTTCGTGCCCGGCGGCGACTACCGCGATGCCCTGCGCCAGCGAGCGGGCTGGGTGCCGGAGGCAGGACCGCTCCTGGATCGGGACGGCGGGCGGGTGGGGGAGCATGGCGGGACGCCGGCCTACACGGTCGGCCAGCGCAAGGGACTCGGTGTGGCCCTGGGTGCGCCGCGCTACGTCAGTCGCATCGACCCGCTGACCAACACGATCACCCTGGGTCGGCGAGAGGACCTGGAGACGACCTCGATCGTGCTGGAACGGGCCTCGTTCGTCGCCGGGAAGGCTCCGGCCGGCGGCGAGCCATTCCGCGCGGATATCCGGATCCGACACCGAGCCACGCCGGTTCCGGCCACCGTCAGGCCCGCGTCGCCCACCGAGCCGGCACGCGGCGGCCACTGGATCGTCGAGACCGACACGCCGGTCTGGGCCGCGGCCCCTGGCCAGGCGGCAGTCCTGTATGACGGTGACGTCGTCCTCGGCGGCGGGCGGATCGCGCAGGCGACGGTTGCGGAATCGGCCGTTGCGGAATCGGCCGTTGCGGAGGTGACCGAAGCACTCGTCGGCGCAGGCCGGTGACCGTCGATCCAGCCCTGATCCTGTCCGTCCTCGTCGGGGTCTTCCACGCCTCCCTGTACGTGCTGATCCGAGGGTCTGCGGGAGGACGCCTCCCGATCATCGTCGTGGCCGCGATCCTGGGCGCCTGGGCGGGTGATGCCCTTGGCGACCGGCTCGGCGTCGAGCTGCTCACGATCGGCGACTTCCACCTCGTTTCGGCGTCGCTGGGGGCGTGGGTCGGGATCGGGATCTCGTCGGCCGTAGCGACCCTCGGCCCGACCAGGCGAGGCGCCTGACTGCCACGCCGGCGCCTCCGGCGATCCGCCGGGAACGACGGTCGGGCCCAGCATTCGCGACGCGAGAGGCCGTGTCAACACGACGTTGCCGACGATCTGCCTAACCGCTCACGCCCGCGACGTGCGGTTGGGTACCATTGCGGCGGATGCTGACCCCCACGACCAGCCCCGATCCGCGGATCAAGGCGTTGCCCGCCGCCGAGCTCCGACGCCGGTTCGTCGAATATTTCGCCGAACGCGGCCATGCCGTGGTGCCCAGCGCAGGCCTGGTCCCGGCCGGGGACGCGACGCTCCTGTTCACGAACTCCGGGATGGTCCAGTTCAAGGACGTCCTGATCGGAGCAGAGACGCGCAGCTATACGCGAGCCGTCGACTACCAGCGCGTCCTGCGTGTCGCCGGGAAGCACAACGATTTCGAGGAGGTGGGTCGGACCACCCGCCACAACACATTCTTCGAGATGCTCGGCAACTGGAGCTTCGGTGACTACTTCAAGCGCGAGGCCATCCACTTCGCGTGGGAATTCCTGACAGAGGACCTCGGGATCCCGGCGGATCGGCTGGCGGCCACGACCTACACTGACGACGAGGTCGCCTGGAACGTATGGCGCGACGAGATCGGTCTGCCGGCCGACCGGATGGCGAGGTGGGGCAACGTCGATGCCGGGGACGACAGCAACTTCTGGCGGATGGCGGAGACGGGTCCGTGCGGGCCATGCAGCGAGATCCACTTCGACCGCGGGGCGCATCTCTCCGAGGGCCCGCATTGCACGCCGGACCACTCCGAGAACTGCCCGCGCTGGCTCGAGATCTGGAACCTGGTGTTCATGGAGTTCGACCAGCGGCCGGATGGCCGGACGCCGTTGCCGTTCAAGAGCATCGACACCGGGATGAGCCTGGAGCGGCTGGCCAGCGTCGTCCAGCAGGTCCCGTCCAACTTCGACACGGACCTGTTCACGCCGATCCACGACCGGCTGCGTCAGCTGCTTGGCCACGATCCGGCCGATTTCGAAGCTGACCGCTTCAGCTACCAGGTCATCGCCGACCATTCCCGGGCGATCACGTTCCTCATCGCCGACGCCGTGCTGCCCGCCAACGAGGGCCGCGGCTACGTGCTGCGCCGCATCGTCCGACGGGCCGTCCGGCACGGTCGGCTGCTGGGACGGCGTGAACCGTTCCTGACGGACCTGGCCGACGTGGTCATCGAGATCATGGTCGACGCGTACCCGTACCTGGCCGAACGCCGGCCGGAGATCATGTCGGTCATCGCGCGCGAGGAGGCACAGTTCGCCCGGACCCTCGATGCCGGCACCAAGCTGCTCGACGAGGCGCTGGCCGGGCTGACTACGACGGAGCGGGTGATCGGCCGGCGGCCGGAG
>JANONZ010000029.1:0-15019 GCA_031421095.1 Thermomicrobiales bacterium | reverse complement strand
TGGCGGCCATCGTGCCGGTCCACGAACACGTTCGCTCCCTGTACGGGGCACCGCTGCCCGCCGGGGCGTTCCCCATCGGCGACGGCGGACTGGCCAAGCATTGAATGCCGCGACGATGACACCCGATGTGGCCACGGTCCGTGCCAGCGCGCGCCTGCGTGGCGAGCTGTACCTGCCCGGCGACAAGTCGGTCAGCCATCGCGCGCTGATGCTGGCGGCCCTCGCGCCGGGCGAGAGCCGCATCGATGGGGCCGGCGACGGCGCCGACGTCCGTTCGACGGCCGGCATCGTGGCCGCCCTGGGCGCCACGGTCGAGCGCGTGCCCGAACTGGGCGCCACGATCGGCTATCGGGTCGTGTCGCCTGGCGTGGATGGTCTGGTGGAACCTGACGGACCCCTGGATTGCGGCAACTCCGGCACCAGCCTGCGGCTCATGGCCGGGCTGCTCGCGGGCCTGCCGATGACCGCCATCCTCGACGGCGACGCGTCATTGCGCCGCCGTCCGGTCGCCCGTATCATCGGGCCACTGCGCGCGATGGGCGCCGTGCTCCATGCTCGGCGGAACGACACCCTTCCTCCCCTGACCGTGGTCGGTCACACCCCGCTCCGGGCGATCGACGTCGCCACGCCGGTCCCAAGTGCGCAGGTGAAGTCGGCGATCCTGCTGGCCGGCCTGCGGGCGGATGGGCGGACGACGGTCCGCGAATCGGTGGCCACGCGCGACCACACGGAACGGATGCTCCGTGCACGGGGCGTGCCGGTCGAGCGAGTGGATCTGGCGGATCGCTCTGTGGCCTGGACGGTGGACGGAGGCAAGGCGGTGCAGGCGGTGCACGAGCGAGTCCCGGGGGACGTCTCGGCGGCGGCGTTCTGGCTCGTCGCGGGCACGATCCACCCCGATGCGGAGCTCGTCCTGCACAACGTCGGGATCAACCCGACCCGCCGCGGGATCATCGACATCCTGCGGGCCATGGGCGCCGATATCGAGGAGCGCCCGCATGGCGCAACCCGCGACGACGGCGTCGGCGAACCCCTGGCCGATCTCGTTGTCCGCTCAGCGGACCTTCGCGCTGCCGACCTGGGTCCAGCCGATGTCGCGGCGGCGATCGATGAGATCCCGGTCCTGTGTCTGGCGGCCACCGCAGCCCGGGGCACGACCGTCATCCGTGGCGCGGGGGAGCTCCGCCACAAGGAGTCCGATCGGATCGCCGGGATCGCCACCGGCCTGCGGGCCCTGGGCGGCTGCATCGAGATCCACGGCGACGACATCCATATCAAGGGCGGCACGACCCTGCGCGGCGCCTCGACCGACAGTCTCGACGACCATCGCCTCGCGATGACATTCGCGATCGCCGGTCTCATTGCCAACGGCCAAACGTCCATCCACCGGCCGGGTTCGGCCGCCATCTCCTATCCCGGGTTCTTCGACGACCTCGAAAGGGTGCGAGCATGACAAAGCGAGTGGTCCTCATCGGACACCCTGTGGCACATTCGCTGTCCGGCGCGATGCAGCAGGCAGCCTTCGACGAGCTCGGCATCGACGCCATTTACGAGACATGGGATCGACCGCTGATCGAGCTGGCGGATGCGATCGCCGAGCTTCGGACCGACGCCTTCCTGGGCGCCAACGTCACGATCCCCCACAAGGAACGGGTCGTGCCGATGGTCGATCGCCTGACCGACGAGGCGCACGTGACCGGTGCCGTCAACACGATCACACGCGAGGGCAAGCGACTGATCGGACACAACACGGACGTGCCCGGGTTCAAGATCGCCCTCGATCGGCTGGTCGGCAAGCAGAAGATGCCGCGGCAGGCGGTCGTACTGGGCGCCGGGGGCGGCGCACGGGCGGTCGTCTACGGCCTGATCACCGAAGGCTTCCAGCGGATCGTCGTGTTCAACCGACACCTCCACCGCGCCGAGGGATTGGTCAAGCATTTCGGTCGGAGTGCCGCGCACATGGATCTCCGAGCGATGCCCTGGCACGACTCCATCATCGAGGCGGAGCTGGCCAAGACCCGGATCCTCGTCAACGCGACCGCGATCGGGCTGACGACCGACGAAAGCCCCGTCCCGGCGGAAGCGCTCCACGGGGACCTGCTCGTCCTGGATCTCATCTATGCCCGGACCAAGCTGCTGCGCGATGCCGCCGCGGCCGGTGCGACCGTCGCTGACGGTGAGCTCATGCTGCTCCATCAGGGTGCCGCCGCCTTCACCTTGTGGACTGGACAGGCAGCGCCGCTCGAGCTCATGCAGGCAAAACTGGCGGAGGCACGGGCCGGTGGCCTGCGCTCCGCTGAGGGGGAACCGGTCAGCGGCGAGGTCAGCCAGCCGGCGGCGGCGATAGCGACCGTGGCCGACTGACCGGCTGCCGAGACGACAGCGCAACGACCGCGAAACAGATGGCCGCCTTCCGATTCCTGACCGCCGGCGAATCGCACGGCCCTGCCCTGGGGGTGACGATCGAGGGTGTCCCGGCCGGCCTGCGGCTCACGGCCGATGCCATCGCGCTCGACCTGGTCCGGCGCCAGAAGGGCTACGGCCGCGGCGCCCGCCAGGCGATCGAGCAGGACCGCGCGGAGATCCTGGGTGGAGTCCGACACGGCACGACTCTCGGCTCGCCGATCCTGCTCCTGGTCCGCAACCGCGACTGGGAGAACTGGACCCAGGTGATGGCCGTGGAGCCCCTCGATGACGAGGCGGCGGCGGCACTCAACCACGCCGCGGGCGAGGGCAACAAGCGGGCCATGCCGGTGACCCGGGTGCGGCCAGGCCACGCCGACCTCGCCGGGGCCCTGAAGTACGGCTTCAACGACGTCCGCAACGTCCTTGAGCGGGCGTCGGCCCGCGAGACCGCGGCGCGGGTGGCCGCCGGTGCTGTCGCCCGCGCCTTCCTGCGCGAACTGGGCATCGAAGTCTGGTCGTTCAGCGCCGAGGTCGGCGGGGTCGGCATCGACCCGGCGAACTGTATCCGGTCACGCGAGGAGGCCGATGCCTCACCGTTGCGCTGCCCGGATCCGACGGCCGAGGCCGCGATGATCGCTCGCATCGACGAAGCGCGTTCGGCCGGCGACACGGTCGGTGGCGTCTTCGAGGTGATCGCCCACGGCCTGCCGATCGGCCTCGGGTCGTACGTCCACTGGGACCGACGACTCGACGCCGCCCTCGCCGCGGCGGTCATGAGCATCAACATCGTCAAGGGCGTCGAGTTCGGGCTTGGCTTCGAACAGACGCGCCACTTCGGATCGGCGGTCCACGACATCATCGAAGGGCGCGACGGCGACGGCCGCTGGGTCCACCGGACGAACAACGCCGGTGGCCTGACGGGCGGCGTCACGAACGGCGAACCGCTCATCATCCGCGGGGCGGTCAAGCCGATCTCCACCCTGGCCCGGCCGCTTCCGTCGGCCGACCTGGTGACCGGCGAGGCGGTCGACAAGGCCCACTACGAGCGCAGCGACATCAGTGTCGTGCCGGCGGCGGGCGTGGTCGCCGAGGCGATGGTCATGCTGACCCTGGCAGGCTTCGTGATCGAGAAGTTCGGAGGCGACACGCTCGACGATATCCGTGCCGCGCTGGAACACTACCGGGCGCGCATCTCGACCGCCCCCGAGGCCCCGGTCGCGGGTGGGCGGCGCGGAACCGAGTCTGGCCACACGCACGGCCTGACCGGCACGGACGAGGCCGGCTCCGGCGGGGACGACTGAGGCCGGCCATGGATGTCGTGCTGGTGGGTCTGCCGGGGAGCGGAAAGAGCGTCGTCGGCAAGCGCCTGGCGCACCGCAACGCGGCCATCTTCATCGATCTCGACGACCGGATCGAGGCGGCCGCCGGCCGGTCGATCTCCGAGATCTTCGCCGAGGACGGCGAGGCCGCGTTCCGCGGCCTCGAGCGCGCGGCGATCGCCGACCTGGGGCCGGCCGACGAGGCCGACAAGATCCGACGAGTCATCGCCACGGGCGGCGGCGCCGTCGTGGATCCGCGCAATCGCTGGGCCCTCTACCGTGGCCGGACCACGGTCTGGCTGGACGGCCGGCCGGAGGTCATCGCCCAGCGCCTTCGACGGTCGCCTCACATCCGGCCGCTGGTGACTGGCCACGACCCCATCGGCACGATCCGCGACCTGGGCCATCGGCGCGAACGGTTCTATGCGGCGGCGGGCATCCACCAGGCGGGCGTCGCCGAGATCCATGGCGTCGTGGAGGCGATCGAGGAGCGCATCGCGGCGCTGCCCGGGCGGCGTCCGGCCCCGCATCCCGGTCCGGTCATGCACGACGGGACGACGCTGCTCCGCGCCGAGACCGCCATCGGGCGGATCGTGCTGGGCAACGGGATCGCGGCGGATGCGTTGTCGCACGAGCTCGGGGCGCTCCGCGCGCGCCGCGCGATCCTGGTCAGCGAGCCCGGAGCGTGGGCCGCCATCGGCGAACGGATCGCAGCCGGCCTTCGTGGGCACGGTTGGGACGCCGCTTCGGTCCTCCTGCCCCAGGGAGAGTCAGCCAAGCGACTGTCGGTGGTGGAGGAGGCGGCCCGGGAGCTGGTGGCGCTCCGGGTGGAACGGTCGGAACCACTCGTCGCGATCGGGGGCGGCGCGCTGGGCGACACGGCTGGATTCCTGGCCGCGACCTACCTGCGGGGCATCCCGCTCATCCAGGTGCCCACGACACTCGTCGCCCAGATCGACTCCGCGATCGGCGGCAAGACCGGCGTGGACCTGCCCGAGGGCAAGAACCTGCTGGGGGCCTTCCACCAGCCGACGGCCGTCATCATCGATGTCGCGGTACTGCAGACACTGCCGGAACGACAGCTGCGGGCGGCGCTTGGGGAAGCCGTCAAGATGGCGGCACTCGGCGATGAGCGGCTGTTCGAGTTGCTCGAGGCAGACGGCCCCGCGATCGCCCGGGGCGACCCAGCGGTCTTTGCGTCGGGCGCGATCGCTGAAGTCGTCGAGCGGGCTGGCTGGGCCAAGGTGGAGGTGGTCATGGCAGATGAACGGGAGCGCGGGGCCACCGGCGGCCGGATCGCCCTCAACCTGGGGCACTCGCTCGGCCACGCCGTGGAAGCCGCGGCCGGCTATGGCGACCTCCTGCACGGAGAGGCCGTGGCCTACGGCCTGCGCGCTGCCTGCACGATCGGACTCGAGACCGGCGTGACGCCGCCAGATCGGGCGGAACGGATCGCTGCGCTGCTCGACCGACTGGAGCTTGCGGTGACGCCGCTCCCCTTCCCGCTTGAAGCGGTCCTGGGCCACCTCGCGACCGACAAGAAGCACGCCGACGGCCGCCTCCGGTGGGTCCTGCCGACCGCCGATGGCGTGGTGGTCCGCGACGACATCGATGCTGCGGTCGTGGAGCGCGCCGCCGCCGGCATCCTCGCCACGGTCGGGAGCCCACGATGACCAAGGTCCTCGTCCTGGAAGGCCCGAACCTCAACCTGCTGGGCACGCGCGAGCCCGAGATCTACGGCTACGAGACGCTCGACGAGATCCACGCCGCGCTCGCGCTGAAGGCGCTGGAGCTGAGGCTCGACATCGACTTCTTCCAGTCGAACCACGAGGGCGCCCTCATCGACCGGTTGCATCAGCGGGATTTCGATGTCGCCATCGTCAATGCCGGCGGACTGACCCATACGAGCGTGGCCCTGCGCGATGCGCTGCTCGGGGTCCAGCGCCCGTTCATCGAGGTCCACCTGTCCGACCCGGCCACGCGCGAGCCGTTCCGGCAGGTCAACTTCCTCTGCGACGTCGCCGTCGAGTCGATCGTGGGCCAGGGCGCCCGGGGCTATCACCTCGCGCTGGATTCGGTCGCGCGGCGGTTCCGGAGTGTGGCGGATGCCTGACCGGCCGGTCGAGTCGGCGGAGCTGCGTCGGCTCCGGCGGCGGATCGACGCCCTGGATCGTCGGATCGTCGGCCTCCTGGGCGAACGGGCCGAGCTCGCCCGAGAGGTTGGGCGGGCGAAGCATGCCGTCGGACGGCGGGCCATCCGCGATACCGAACGCGAGCGTGAAGTCCTCCTCAGGGTGACGATGGCGAACACCGGCCCGTTTCCGCAGGCCGACCTGCTTGCGCTCTATCGCCGGCTCATGGCGGCGACCCGCGCGCTCGAATCACGCGACCGCGCCACGAAGGACGTTCGGATCCGGATGGCCGAGCGCACGGACCCCTCTGACTGAGCTCGGGGCAGGATCTGGCGCGACGCGAACGCGCTTCGCGCCGGCGCCGACCGGGTTCCTGCATCTGGGTCACGTCGCCAGCGCGATCTACGTATGGGGGATGGCAAGTCGAGCGGGCGGACGCGTCCTGCTGCGCATCGAGGACCACGATCGGACGCGGTCGCGGCCCGAGTACGATGCGGCCCTCCTCGAGGACCTTGAGTGGCTCGGTTTCCAGCCGGACGAGGGGCCAGTCCGCCAGTCCGAAGACGACGGCCCGTATCGCGCGGCACTCGAACGCCTGCGCGGCGCCGGCCTGGTGTATGGGTGCGACTGCTCGCGGACGACACTCGAGCGCTGGCGGCAACAGCACGGCCGACCGTGGGACGGTCCGGGCTGTCCGGGCGAGTGCCGAGGACGCGAGCTGGCCGATGACGAGGAGCTGATCCTGCGCGTGGCGCTCGGAGCCGGCGACGAGGCCTGGGACGACCGCTGCCTGGGGCCCCGGGTCGGCGAGCCGTCGGCGGCCGGCGATCTCGCCCTTCGCGACCGACACGGGAACTGGACCTACGGCTTCGCGGTGGTGGTGGACGACCTGCGGCAAGGGATCACCCTCGTCGTACGCGGCCGGGACCTGGCCGAGGCGACGCCCACCCAGATCCGTCTTGGGCGGTTGCTGGGGCGGCCGGGGCCACCGGTGTTCGCGCACCACGCGCTCATTCGGAAGCCGGGTGGCGCCAAGCTCTCCAAGTCGGATGGCGACACCGGCGTCCGCGAGCTGCGCGCGGCAGGTCGGAGCCCGGCTGATGTTATCGGTGCAGCGGCCGCGGCGGCCGGGTTGATCTCGGTGGTGACGCCGCTGGAAGCCGCGGCCGTCGCGGAGTTGTTCCGCGACTGACCGTCGAAACGGGATTACGGCCGATCGTCAATGCCAGCCGAAGGTCCCGATGACGATCAACCGTCATAGGGCTGAAGGTCGATCAGAACCAGCCCGGCGACGATGCACAACGCGATCCCCGCGAGACAGACTCGGCGAGCGCGCTCGACCGTTGGATCCTCATCGCAGTGGGTGAGGGCAAACCACATGCTGCTCCGCTCGTCCGGGTCCGCCCAGAGGCGTCGCTCGCGCGTCGATCTCCACAGGCCATAGCGCCGCCGGTGCTGTTCATGGAACCACTCCTGGAATACCGTCAGAAACAGGAGGGTGATCGCGCCACCGATCCAGATCGCCATCGTCCAAGTCTAGCCCGGGTCTACAGCTCGGCCGAGGCCAACGTCCCGCCGCCTGTCACGCCAGCAACCCGTCGCAGCTGCCGACATCCTGTCGGCCCGCTCGGTGCATCGTCTTCACTCCGCGGTTGCTGCGACGGGCGGCCGGAGGCACCCGTCGACCTGGTTGCGGTGCGCAGCGATGGGCGCGGTGTGACAGCAGCCCGTCGACGAGCGTCATAGAGGCATAGACGACCGCCGACACGCAGGCCCAACATGTGTTGTCGAAGCCGGCGGCGACGAAGTCACAGGGGTCAACGAACTGCCATGAACGGATCGGGATCTCGGAGTGCCACTGACAGGCGGCGGGGCGGCGCCCTGCTTGCCCTCGGCGGAGTTGGTCTCGGGGCCGTCCTCGTCGCGGTCACCGTCTGGTCGGCAGGGCCACCGAGCGGCCCGAGCCCGACACAGCCCTCGTTCCAGGGCTCGGCCATCGCGTTGCCCTCGACCCAGACCTCGCCACCCACGACACCGCCAGCCGCCCCCGCGCCTACGCCAGCCGGTATTCCCGACCCAAATGAACCGTGGGGCGACCTCGCACTTCCTCCGATCCAGCCTGTCGCCACGCTGACGGCCACGAAGGTCGCTCGGGCCGGGGTGGCGACCGACACCGCCTTCACGCTTGCCAGCATCGGCGCCGACGACCCCCAGGCGCTTGCCCGCGCGATCGAGGTCACGCCACCCGTCGTCCTTGCCGTCAGCGCGGGCCGCGTTGACCGGACAGCCACCCTCCGACCGACCGACCCACTCGTCCCCGGCCGGCTCTACCGCTTCGCGCTCCGAGCGCCGGACGGCACGATCTCGGGCTCTTGGGCGTTCCAGGCGCAGTCGCCGCTCCGGGTGGTCACGACGCTGCCGTACAACGGGGCGACCGACGTGCCGGTGAACACAGGGATCGAGCTCACCTTCGACCAGGACGGCAGAGTCGACGCCGCGTCTCGCTTTTCGATCGAACCGGCGGTGAAGGGCCGGTTCGAGCAGCACGGCCGCACGTTCGTGTTCGTTCCCGCGCGTCTGGCGCCGGCCACGCTGTACAAGGTCACGCTGGGCCGCGGCGTCCGTCTCGAGGGGTCCGATCTAGCCCTCGAGGAGGACGTCGTCGTGCGCTTCGAGACGGCACCGCCGGCCGGTGCGAGGCAACCGTCCGTCTCCTACCAGTTCGACCCCACGATGGAGTGGCGCCTGGGTGACCGGCCGATCGTGGCGATCTGGATCTCGCCAACGGCCTCGACGAACGAGGCGCAGCAGGCGATCCGCGAGCGACCGTTCCGGGTGGTGGTCTACCGCTTCCCCTCGGAGCGGGCCGGCACGGATGCCATCCGCACCATGACCGAGACACCGGCGTGGACGCGCTGGTCCGCTCAGGTGGTCCCGACCGACGGCCTCGCACGCGTCCTGTCCTTTGATGCCATGCCGAAGAGCGACACCGATTGGGGCCAGTCGTGGTTCCGCTTCCCGGCACCCCTCGAGCGGGGCTGGTATCTCGTCGACGGGCCGGGAACGTCGCACGGGAGCCAGATGGTCCTCCAGGTCACGGACGTGGCGGCGTATGTCGCGGCCGCTAGGGATCGGATCCTGGTCTGGGCGAACGACACCTCGACCGGCGGGCCACTCGACGGAGCCACCGTCGAGTTGTACAGCGGCGGTACGCTCGGCCGGACCGGTTCGGATGGACTGCTGGTCGCCACCACACCGCCTGCCATCCGGGATGCGACGACGGAGCCCGGCGCGCCCGGCGATCGGCCATTCCTCGCGGTTCGCGCGACAGACGGCCGCTCGCTGCTGATCGCGGTCGGTCTCTCCGGCCAGGGGGGAGCCTCCTCGGATGATGTGCAGGACCGCTTCTGGCGCTTCATGGCCACGGACCGGCAGACCTTCCGGCAGACCGACACCGTCAACGTATGGGGGTTCGTTCGGGAGCGGGACGCCGGACGGGTGCCCCAGGACCTCGAGCTCCGGCTCACGTCCGGCTGGAGCTACAGCGGGACCGACGAGGCTCCTCCGATCACGTCGGTTGCGGTCCGCCCGGATCCGACGGGCGCTTTCTCCGAACGCATCGGGTTCAGCGACCTGCCGTACGGCTCGTACAGCCTGCAGCTCTGGTCGGGCGAGAGCCGGATCGCCGACACCTGGTTCAGTGTCCAGGTCATCCGCAAGCCCGCCTACCAGCTCGCGCTCGAGACCGACCGCCACGTCCTGCTCGCGGGCGACCGGGTCACCCTCACGGCCCAGGCCACCTTCTTCGATGGGATGGCGGTGCCAGGCGTACGCCTGGCGGCGAGCCTGTTCGGCGAGCAGAAGATCACGACCGACCGCACCGGCGTCGCGACCGCAACGGCGAAGGCGACCACGAGCGGTGGCGCCTGGGGAGAGGAGTGGACCAACGTCTCAGTCCAGCCGACCCTCGGCGAGGAGAGCGAGATCCGCGCCTCGACGGGCGTCCTCGTCTTCCCGGCCAGCGTCAGGCTGGATGGAGAAGGCTCGATCGTGTCCGGCCGCGTCACCGTGAAGGGTTCGCTCCACGAGGTCGCGGTCGAGCGGCTCGACCGGGCCTGGGAGACAGATGCGTGGGACACCGTCGACAAGAATGGTCCGGCGGTTGCTGACACTCGCGTGATCGCGGAGATCACCGACCTCGTGCCGGTCCGCGTGCGGACCCGTCAGATCTACGACTTCATCGCCAAGCAGGTCGTCAACCAGTACGAGTACCGGATCGACCGGGTCGCTCGAGGCACACGGGCACTGACGACCGGGCCTGACGGCACGTTCCGGGTCAGCCTTCCCGCGACCGCCGGTCGCGACTACTCGATCGTTCTCTCGGCGACCGATCCACAGGGTCGGCGGACCCGACTGGCGGTCTATGCGAGCGTCCCACGGGCCGCGGAGATCTGGTCGCTCAGGCCGCGCCTCGCGCGCACGTGCGGTCCTGAGAACGAACTCGGATCCCAATCGGGCAACTATGCGGTCGGCGATCCGATCTGCCTGGCCGCGCGGGACGACCGCGGCGATCTGACCGCCGGTGGCTCGAACCGTTACCTCTTCTTCACCGCCCAGCGCGGCCTGCGCGATGCGACGGTCAGCCGAGCGCCGGAGTTCGGGGCGCGCTTCACCTTCGCGGACGTCCCGAACCTCGAGGTCATCGGCGTGCGCTTCACGGGTGAGGCGATGGTTCCGATCGCCTCGTTCTACGCCTCGTTCGAGACCGCGGAGCGCGAGTTGACGGTCGCATTGTCGACCGATCGAGCGCGCTACGCGCCGGGCGAGACCGTCACGCTCGACGTACGGACGACCAACCGGTCCGCGCGACCCGTATCCGCCTCGGTGGTCCTGCGGGCCGTGGACGAGAAGCTCTATGCGATCGGGGCGGCCTACGATCAGAATCCGCTCTGGAGTCTGTACAGGTCGGTCGGGACCTGGCTGCTGTGGACGCATGCGTCGCACCCGCTACCGTCTGGCGGCACGGGCGAGGGCGGGGACACGACCGGCGGGGGTGGCGACGGCCGCGCCGTGTTCGAGGACTCGCTCCTGTTCCGCCAGGTCACGACGGACACGGACGGCCGGGCACGAGTCTCGTTCAAGCTCTCCGATGACCTGACGTCGTGGCACGTCAGCGCCGACGCGATGACGTCCGTGCCTGAGGCAGGATCCGGGTTCATCCTCGTTCCGGTCGGTCTGCCATTCTTCGTCGAGGCCACCCTGGCGCCGGAGTATCTCGTCACGGATCGACCCGTCATGCGCCTCCGGGCCTATGGTTCCGCACTACGCGATGGCGACGCTGTGGCATTCACGGTCACGTCGGCGTCGCTCGGGCTGCCGAACACAACGATCCGCGGCATGGCCTTCGAGGACGTCGCGGTGTCGCTGCCAAGCCTGTCGGTCGGCGCACACGCGATCACGATCGCCGCGACGAGTGGCGGTGGCGCCGCCGCGCGCTCGGATAGGCTCACCCGCCGCTTGATGGTGGTGGAGTCGCGGCTCATCGAGACCCGGACGACGTACTCGGTGGTGGCCGCGGGCGCGGTCGCTGACGGGGGTTCAGGCTTCACCACCTACACCTTCTCCGATGCCGGACGCGGTCGGTACCTGCCGGTCCTCCAGACGCTGGCGGGGTCGGGTGGACCGAGGGTCGATCAGGCGCTGGCGGCCGCAATGGCGCGCGACTTGCTCGTCGACCAGTTCGCCGTCGATCCGGACACCCTGCCGTCGGCACCGTTCGATCCTGGCCGCTACCAGTCCTCATCTTCTTCTGGCATCGCGCTGCTCCCGTACGCCTCGACGGACCTCGGGTTGAGCGCCCGGGTCGCGCTGCTCGCCGGTGATCAGTTCGACCGCGGTCAGCTGGCCGGTTCCCTCTACACGGCGATCGACAACACCGCATCCACCCGGGAGCAACGAGTCCTGGCCTATGCCGGGCTGGCCGGGCTGGGCGAACCGGTCCTCGCCAGGCTGCAGGCCTTCGCGGGGGACCCGGCGCTGACGATCCGCGAGCGACTCCACGTGGGCCTTGGTCTGGCCGCCCTCGGTGACGGCGCGACGGCCGTGGCCATCGAGCGCGACCTGCTGTCGACCCACGGCGAGCGGCGAGGGCCGTGGATCCGGCTGCGGGTCGGTGAATCCCAAGATGATGCGATCGAGGCGACGTCGCTCCTCGCGCTGCTCGCCGCTGCGCTCGGCGATCCGCTCGCGAACGACGCCGAGGGGTACGTCGACGCGAATCCGGCCGTCGACGAGCTACACAGCCTCCAGCAGGTCGCCTTCATCGCTCGGATGCTCGCACGCACGCCATCGGCGGCTGGGCGGTTCGCATACACGATCGCCGGGAAGCGGACCGTCGTCGACCTCGATCCGGGCGAGAGCTTCACGCTCCGCCTGGTCGAGTCGCAGCGACGCGCCCTCAGCCTGGAGCCACTCGTTGGCCAGGTCGGCCTGGCGACGTCCTGGCAGGTACGGCAGCAGCGGGAGTCTGTGGCACGCGATACGGAACTCACCCTCACTCGGACCTACACGCCGTTCCCGACGATCCCGAACGACGCGTTGGTGGAGGTCCGGCTGACCGCGACGTTCGGGCCGCAGGTCGTGGCCGGCTGCTACGGGGTCAGTGACCTCGCACCGTCCGGCCTCGCCCCGATCGAGTCCTACCAGGCCTGGCCGTACTCGGACTCACCAGCCGCCTCGTACGTCTCGCCCTACGCGATCGAGGGACAGCGGGTCTTGTTCTGCGTCGGGCCGTCGAAGACGTCCCGCACGGTCAAGATGCGCTACTTCGCCCGGATCGTGACCGCCGGCACGTACACATGGGAGCCAGCCGTCATCCAGTCGGCGGCGGCGGCCGAGAGCATCAACCTGACAACTTCTCGCGAGGTGACGATCCGCTGATGCGTCCCGGCGTCGTGGTCCACCCAGCGGTCGGGTGCTTGCTGCATCGGCTTGGTGCCAGACCTCTCGCGAGACCAGGAAGGGAAGATAGCGCGTGGCGACCGTCGCTCGGCGACCCCGGCTGGTCGCGAGGTTCGCGCACACGAAAGAACCAGACCCGGACGTTGTCGGGCGCTCGACCGGCCTGGACCTCGCGGACGTGTGGCGGGCCGCTCGATCATCTCGCGCGGTGGGACGCCGGGTCGATCTCGATGCCGATGATCCGCGCGACGCGATCCATGTCGGCGTCGTGGGCAAGCAGCGTGGCCTGACTGCGCCACGCGACGGCGGCGATCATGCAGTCGACCATCCCCCGAGGAGTGACGCCGGCCGCCCGGCAGCGGCGATAGATCCGTGCGGCGCCATCGAAGTCGGCGGCAGCGTCAAACCCGAGCAACTCGAATCGCAGGAGCAGCCGGCGCAGATCGGACTCCCGCTCCCCGCTGCGCGCACCGGCGACGACCTCCATCACGATCGGCTCGGTGACCGCAACCGGGCCGTCGGCGGCGATCAGCGCGGAGAGGCGACGGTCGACAGCGCTCCCGGTCGCCCGGTCGTACTCGACCCAGGCCGACGTGTCGGCGAGGATCACGCCTCGGCCGGAAGCGCCACGTCGGCCGGGATCTTCTGAATCGCGTTGGCTCCGCGCATCGCCAACGCCTCCTCGCGCGTCATCGGCTGGCCGGCCAAGTGCCGGAGGGCCAGCGCGACGGCCTCGGTCTTGGTCCGCACGCCGAACCGATCCATGATCGCGCGGACGTCCGTGTCTTCGATCTCGATGTTCGTGCGCACTCTGCTCATACACCAACAGTACACGACGTGCGGGTCACGTGTACGGAGAGCGGTGACGCAGCTATTGGGAAAAGGCGGAGCGACGGCTGCTGCCCGGCGGCCGAGTTCTTCGACATCTGCCCGCTGAAGGTCAGCGTGCAACGCGTCCTCAACGACGTAGCCGGCTCATAACCGCGCGGCCTCGACCAGGCGGCTGACGAGGTTCGCCATGCCGGCGACGTCACGGCCGTCGTGGCCAAGCGCGTCGACGAGTGCTGAGGCAACGATGACGCCGTCGGCTCCGGCAAGGGCGATCGCGCGGACGTGGGCCGGCCGGCTCACCCCAAAGCCGACCGCGACGGGAACCGGCGAGACACTCCGAACCTGGCGCACGAGCCGGCCGACGGTCGTCGGCAACAACGCGCGCGCGCCGGTCACCCCGACGAGCGAGACGCAGTAGAGGAAGCCGCCGCTGCGGGCGGCGATCCAGGCCATCCGCGCCGGGGGCGTCGTGGGTGCAACGAGGTAGACCACAGCCAGCCCGGCGCTCCGCGCCACCGCCTCGAAGGGCGCGCCCTCGTCAGGGGTCAGATCGGCCACGATCAGCCCGGCGGCGCCGGCACCCGCGAGACGTTTCACGACGGCCTCGCCGTCCCCGCCGCCGATGACCTGGTTGGCGTAGGCCATCGGGACCAGCGGCAGGTCCGGGCGGGCGGCGCCGATCCGCTCGATCAACCGGAGCGATCGCTCCAAGGTGGCACCCGCCGCGAGCGCGATGCCGGACGCGCGCTGGAGGGTCGCGCCATCAGCGAGGGGGTCCGAATACGGCAGGCCGACCTCGAGCAGGTCGGCGCCGGCATCCGCGGCGGCCAGGGCGGCGGCGAAGCTAGTTTCGGCGTCTGGGTAGCCGGCGACGACGTACGGGATGAGGGCGGCCCGGCCCTCGGCGCGCGCCCTGGCGAACGCGGCTGCGATCCGCTGCGCACCGGCCGTGTCGTTCGTACTCACCGCGCGGACTCCCACGGCTCGACATCGGCGAAGCGTTCCAGGGCGGCCAGGTCCTTGTCGCCGCGCCCGGAGAACCCGACCAGCATGAGGACCTCGTCCGGCCACGATCCGCCCACGCCGCCGACACCGGCCAGGAGCTTCGGGAGTGCCGCCACCGCATGCGCGGTCTCGAGGGCGGGCAGGATCCCCTCCGTCCGGGTCGTCGCCTTCATCGCCGCGACAGCCTCTCGGTCGGTCGCCGCGACGACCTCGATCCGGCCACCCTCGGCAAGCGCCGCCAGCTGTGGCCCGACGCCCGGATAGTCCAGGCCGGCCGACGCGGAATGCGCTTCGGTCACCTGGCCGTCGGCGTCCTGGAGCATGAGCGAGCGCGAGCCGTGGAGGATTCCGGGCGTCCCGCCGAGG
>JANONZ010000028.1:0-5244 GCA_031421095.1 Thermomicrobiales bacterium | reverse complement strand
CCGGCTGGGGCGAGACCTATCTCGTGCCCGGGATCCCATCGATCATCGAGGCGGTGGCAGCGGTCCTTGCGGGCCGCTCCGCGTCGGAGACGCGCGCGCTCGGGGCCGACATGCGCTGGGCCGCCGAGCACCCCTTCGCGGCCTCGGCCATGACGATCGCCCTGGAAGACCTCCGGGCACGGCAGCTCGGCGTGTCCGTCGCTGCGTCGTTCGGTGGCCCGGTCCGAGAACAAGTCCGGATCTACGCGGCGTCGGGCGGCTACGTGGAGGGCATGGACCCGAAGGACACCTGGCCTGCGGACGTACAACGCGTTGTCGAAGCCGGGTTCACCGCGATGAAGTTCCGCGTCGGTCGCTACCCGGTCTCGCACGAAGCGGCCCTGCTGGAACGGATCCGCGCGGATCTGCCCGACGGGTTCGAGCTGATGGCCGATGGCAATGCCGGCTACACCTTGCCCCGCGCCATCGAGATGGGCCGGATCCTGGATTCGCTTGGGTTCGTGTGGTTCGAGGAGCCGATGAGCCAGCGCGAGCGCTATGCCGGTTACGAGCACCTGGCGGCCGCGCTTGACATCGCCCTTGCCGGTGGCGAGGTCCTGCAGACACGCAGCGCCGCCATGGAGCTGTTCGCCCGCCGGGCGGTCGACGTCGTCCAGCCCGAGCCGGTCATCTGCGGTGGTATCGCCGAGACGCTCTGGATCGCTGAGCTCGCCGCGGTCCATTCCATCGTGGCCATGCCCCACACGTCCAACAACGCAGTCGGGATCGCGGCGGGGCTCCAGGTCCTGGCCTGCCTGCCCGATCCGACCCGCTCGCCCGCCTCGGACGAGCTCTTCCTGGAGTACGGCATCGACGACAACCCACACCGCAGCGGTCTGCTCGCCACGCCGCTGCAGTTTGACGCCGGTTGGGCGACGATCCCAGACGGGCCGGGGCTCGGGGTGGAGATCGACGAGGCCTATCTCCGGCATCACGCGATCGAGACCCGCGTCATCGACACCGCCGGAGCCCGGACCGTTTGACCGAGTCGGAATCCGCCCTGGTCGCGGCGCTCGCGGTGATCGGACGGTTGCCGGGAGCGGAGGTGCACGCCGGATCGGACGCGACATGGGTGGGTAGCTCCCTACCGCTCCACGGCCTCAACCACGTTCTGCGGCTGGATCTGCAGGGGACGGATGAGGCGATCGAAGCGCGCATCGACGACATCGATGCAGCGCTGCGACGGACGGGCTCGGTGCCGGCGACCTGGTGGATCGGACCCTCCACCGCACCGACGGATCTCGTGCGGCGGCTGCATGCCCGCGGCTTCATCGACGCGGAGCCCGAGCACGGCATGGTCATCGACGTGAAGACGGCGGCGCCGGCGTCCGGTGACGTGGAGCAGGTCCAGGACGCGGCCGGACTGGACGCGTTCCTTGCCGTCATGGCCCAGGCCTATGGGTGGTCGGATGACGGCCGATCGGCCGCCTTGGCGGAGCTGTACGGCACTCCCGTCGCCGCGCCCGAGCGCCCGTGGTGGCACGTGGTCGTGCGTCGCGACGGTCGACCCGCCGCATGCGCCTCCCTGTTCACGACTGGCGACCACGCGTTCGTGACGAATGTCGGGACGATCCCGGCCGCCCGCGGCGCCGGCCTGGGTACGACCGCCACGCTGGCCGTCCTCGAGATCGCGGCGCGGCTCGGGTTTCGGCGGGCGAGCCTCACGGCCTCGCGCATGGGCCGCGGCGTGTACGCTCGGATCGGATTTCGCGAGGATGCGCGCCTGGAGCGCTACATCTCGCCGGCCTCGACCGAACCATGATCGGGGGACCTGGCCTCCACCACCTCGTGGGCGTCGCGCCCATCGCTCGCGGAGGGATCTCATGACGACCGGGTTCGGGCTCATCGGGGCCGGGCAGATGGCCCACATCCACGCCGTGGCCATCGCCGAGCAGGCGCCTGGCCGGGCACGTCTCGTGGCAGTGACCGGCGGCACACGCGCCCCGGCGCTGGCCGCGGAGTTCGGCGCACAGGCGGAACCGTCCATCGCGGCCCTGCTGGATCGTGGCGATATCGATGCCGTCGTGATCGCCACGCCGCATACGGCCCATCTTCCCAACGTCCTGGCCGCGGCTGCCGCGGGCAAGCACATCCTCCTCGAGAAGCCGATGGCCCTGGACGTCGACGAGTGTCGCCAGATGATCGACGCGTGCGCGGCAGCCGGCGTCCACCTGAGCCTGGCCAAGATCTCGCGCTGGCTGGACGCGGTTCGCGTGGGCCACGAGCTCATCGCCGACGGGGCGGCGGGTGACCTCGTCGCCATCCACGTCCATCGCCTGTTCCCGGGGTACCCGAACACGGGCTGGCCGCTGGACCCGCGCGAAGGCGGTGCGTGGCTTGACTGGGGCAGCCACGGCTGCGACATCGTCCGCTGGTATGCCGGGCGGGAGCCGACGCTCGTGACCGCCCGTTTCGCCTCGCGCCGGACGGACATGCCGGACCTGACCGGGATGGCGACCTTCGAGTTCCCGGGTGCCCTCCTGGCCAACCTGTTCATGTCGTACGAGATCCCGGGTGCCGCCGCCACGGAACGGGCGCACTACACGACCATCGGCACCGGTGGCGTCATTGACGTCCACGCCTACGGCAGTGTCGACGTCCTGCGTGGCGACACGCGTGAGCCCGTGTATCGCGATGAACGCTTCACCGACGCGAACACGACCTGGGACGAGCAGGCGCCCTACTTCCGACGCGGCTTCGCGGCCCAGGTCCGCGATCTCGTCGAGGCGATCGAGGACGGACGGCCACCGACGATCGGCGGCGAGGATGGGCTTGCCGCCGTGGCGATGGCGACCGGTGCCCTGCGCTCATGGCGCGAGGACATCGTCGTTCGGCTGTAGATCTGCGCGACGCCGTGCCGCCTCCGGTCAGACGGCCGGCGTCCGCACGACAGACTGCGTGTTGTCGTCGATCCAATCCCAGTCGAGATCCACCCCGAGCCCCGGGCCCGTCGGCAGGTGCTTGTAGCCGTCCGCATCGATCGCCAGTGGCTCGCCCTTGAGGCCGCGGTAGTAGATGGGGTGGAACGTCTCCGACCATCGGCAGTTTGCGATCGACATCGCGACGTGCAGGTTGGCGACGTCGAGCAGCGGCTGGTTGATGGCGTGGATCTCAAGATCGAAGCCCAGGAGGTCCGCCATGCCGGCGGCCTTGCGCAGCCCGGTGATCCCCTCCTTCATGTGCACGTCGCCACGCGCGATGTCGAACGCGCCCATGCGCATGCCCTCGGCCAGCTCATGGACGCGCGAGGTCTCGCCCGACAGGATCGGCACGGCGAGCTGGTCCGTCAGGCGCTGGAGCTGAAAGAGGTTGCGATCGGGGATGGGCTCCTCGAACCAGGTGTAGTCGAGGTCGCCCAGGACCTTGCCGACGGCCAGCGCTTCGGCATACGAGTACATGCCGGCGGCGTCCTGCATGAGCGGGTAGTCCGGCCCGACGGCCTCGCGGGCGGCGCGATAGCGCGGGATGTCACGAGCGAGCCCGTCCCAGAACTGGACCTTGAACGCGTGGTAGCCCTGTTCCTTGCGCGTCCGAGCCTCCTCGAACACAGCCTCCGGTGTCGGCTCGATGTTGCGCGCGGTGGCATACGCACCGATCCGCTGCCGGGCGGTCCCGAGCATCGTGGCGATGGGCATGCCCGCGACCTTGCCGCGGATGTCCCACAGCGCGACGTCGATGGCGCCGGCCATGCCGTCCGAGAGGTTGTACGCGTGGCGGTTCAGACGGCGCAGCTTGTGCCACAGGCGCTCCACGTCCAGCGGGTCCTCCCCGATGAGCTGTGGTGCGTAGAGCCCGTGCAGCACGTGGACCATCGCCCCGCCGTCACGCAGGTTGGCGTTCTGGTTGGTATGGCCATCGATGCCCTCGTCCGTGTGGAACGTGTCGAAGGAATACTCGTACCAGGACGAGGTGATGCCCTCGGGCAGGATCCCACCCCAGGCCTCGGCGACGTCGTAGCCGATGACGCGTGACTCGATACTCGTGATCTTCATGGCAGCGCGACTCGGCGGTGGACCGCGGGAAGGTCGTCGCGCAGGCGATGGAACTCGTTGGCGATGCCATCGAGTCGCCTCGCGTCCGAGTAGTGGTACACCTCCACGTCTGGCGCGATCGGTGTCCTCACGCGGACGATGAACTCGGCCCAGTCCGGTGCGTTGGTGGCGCTGAACGCGAGCTCCATCCGCCAGAGGAGATCGGGCGGATCCGCGTCGAGGTCCGGGAACAGGATCGGTCCGGTGTCGGTCTGGTAGACGACATCGCGCTCGTTGGCGTTGATCGTCTTGACCGGGTACTCGATGGTCACCTGGTAGCGGTCGGTCTCGAAGCGGTGGATGCCGACGAGCGGCGCGTTGGCCAGGACCGCCTCGACGATCTGGGCGCCGGTGGACAGCCGCTCGCCTTCGCGCTCGACCAGATCGAGATGGACGCGATCGAAGGTCTCGACGATCGGCGTCCGCAGTCGGTCGTGCTGCATGCCGGATCCGGGCGGATGGACCTGGCTGACCATGCCGGCACGGGCGAACGTCTTGATGTGCATGAACTCGTCGTCCGAGAAGATCGGGATGAAATCGGCGTTGGGCTGCAGCCACAGGTCCGCGGTCGCCCCGACCCGCTCTGTCTTGCAGTCCGCGCCGAGGACGAACGTGTGGACCCGACCGGTATCACGCTCCGTGATGCGGCATCGGCAGTCGATCGGCACTCGGGCGTTGTTCAGGCTGTAGGGCGGCACGTGGCTGAGCGTGCGGGGCGGGACCCGGTCCAGGTCGATGCGAAAGACCATCGAGGACCGCGCGAACTCCAGGAACGTCACGACGTCAGACTCCCTCACTGTGGCGGATCGCGATGCGGCGTCCGCTGCCGCTGACTCCTCGACGGCCTCGAGGAACGCCATGTAGGCCACGCCTGTGGCGAAGTCCGTCATCGTGACCTCGGCGTCGCCGCGGATCGCCGCGACGAAGTCGAGTTCCGCCGTCCAGCCGGCGCGATCCTCGTCGCGGATGGCCACGGTCTCGCGGGCACCGCCGGGCTGGATGCGCTCGATGCGCTCGTTCGCGAACTGGACCGCGAGGCTGCCGGTCGTCCCGTGGATCGTCACGCCGTCGGGCTCCAGCGCGTTGGTCCGCGCGGACATCTCGATGATCGCGGTGACGTCGTCGGCGTACTCCGCAAGGGCCATGACATGGTCGGGGATGTCCGCCTCGATCG
>JANONZ010000027.1:0-2302 GCA_031421095.1 Thermomicrobiales bacterium | reverse complement strand
GTAGAAGAGGTTGGGGCCCTTGGCCCGGACCATCGCCTCCACGGCCGTGGTGTCCGGTGCGTACGTCTCGATGTCCACGCTCCACCGGTCGTGAACGGCCTCCATGAGCGCGTACGTCTCGTCCGGCAGGCGACCGGTGTCCAGCGTGAAGACCCGCGGGTTGGACGTGATGCGGGCCATGAGGTCCAGCAGGACGATGTCCTCCGGCCCGAACGAGGCGGACAGGGCGAGCCGGTCCGACCCGAGGGTCTCCAGCGCCAGGGCGAGCACCGCGGAGGCGTCGAGGTCCTCCACGACGGCCGCTTCGTGAGGGATCGCCGGTATCGCGGCCGCGTTCGTCATCTACAGCCCAAGCAGCGACGGCAGGGCGAGACAGATGGACAGGATCGTGATGCCAACGACCGCGCGGTCGCGACCCAGGCGGGCGATGAGCGCCGTGCCCGGGATCATCGCCGCGACGGATCCGGCCGCCAGCGGGACGATGAGCAGCGGTTCCACGCCGATCCCGCCGATCGTCGCCGCGGTGATCGCGTAGGTCGCGATGGCCGCAGCGGCCATGAAGATGCGACCGACCAGCGACGAGCCGATGGCGTGGCGCGGGTCGATCCGCGACAGGATGAGGAGTTTGACCCCGATCGGCCCCCAGCCGGCCCCGGAGATCCCGGAGGCGAACCCGGACACGAGTCCGATCCCGCCGATCCGGCCCCGGTGGACGTCCTCGTGATCCACGCTGCCGGCTGCATAGCCGGTCCGCAGGCTGGCCACCACGATCAGCCCCACGACGATGATGACTACGGCGACGCCCTGGACCACGAGCTCCTTGGGGACGGATGAGGCCAGCAGGGCACCGGAAATGCTGCCGACAACCCCGCCGATGACGAGCGGCACGGTGATGTGGCGCTTGACGTGACCCATGGCGTGGTGGCTCGTCGCCCCGATCGGGATGACCAGGACCTGGAGGAAGAGCGACACGGGGGCCGCCACGCGCGGGTCCACGCCCAGCAGCAGGAGGCCCGGGACGAGCACGCCACCGAACACCCCGATGCTCGTCGCGGATAGACCGGCGGCCGCCGCAACCAGGGTGGCCAGGGTGAGGAAGCCGCGCTCGTCGGCCGGTGCGACGGCGATCGCGCCGATCGCCACGAGGGCCGCTCCGATGGACACCGCCGCCATCCACGGCGCGACGCGGCGCACGGCCGGGACGGAGGAGGGGACGGAAGTCGACGGGGCCTGGGTGCCCTGGGTGGCCTCGAGCGCTGACGTGGTTGCTGACACGGTCGGGGCGCGTCTCCAAGCTTGAAGGCTGGTCCGGGCGCCTGGGCCTCGGCCCCCGGAGTCGGAATATCTATAACTCCGGTCGGACTTGTTGCCCTCCGTCGTTGCGCACTGTACGGGGCCGGATCGGTCCGTGTCAAAGAGCCGCCGACTCGCGGCGAACTGGTCGAGGTCGGCGAAGGATCATGCGAGACGCTCCTGGCCGCGCCCGACGGCGTCTCCGGGGAGGCGGCCAAGAGGGGGGCTTCAAGGCAGGCTTCGATGGCGCGGTCGTCGCCGAGATCGAAGCGCTCGAAGGTCCGGGCGCAGCGTCATCCGGCCCCGTTCCGCAACCCCGGCCGTCTTGGTTCTCGCGGTAGACTGATCTCATATCACATCGACCTGACGCGGACCGTTTCCCGAAACCCTGACCTTGAGTCCGCAGGCCCCAGACCCCTGGAGGACTCCGTATGACGGCCACGATCAGCACCCCGACCAGCGACCGCCCGCAACGGGCCGCAAAGCGCTACATCTACGCTTGGGGCGGTGGCACCGCCGAGGGCGATTCGTCCATGCGCGACCTGCTCGGCGGCAAGGGCGCGGGCCTCGCCGAGATGACCAAGGCGGGTCTGCCGACGCCGCCTGGCTTCACCATCACGACGGAAGCCTGCAACGACTACTTCGCAGCCGGACAGCAGCTCCCGGCCGGTCTCTGGGACGACGTCCTGGATGCCGTAAAGCAGGTCGAGTCAAGCACCGGCAAGGGCTTTGGCGAAGCGGCCAACCCGCTCCTGGTCAGTGTCCGCTCCGGCGCCAAGTTCTCCATGCCCGGCATGATGGACACCGTCCTCAACCTGGGCCTGAACGAGGCGACGCTCCAGGGGCTCGTCGCACTCACCGGCAACGAGCGCTTTGGCTGGGACGCGTATCGCCGGTTCATCCAGATGTTCGGTCGGATCGTCATGGAAGTCAGTGGTGAGCGCTTCGACCACGCTCTGGATGCGGCCAAGGCCAGGCACGACGCGAAGCAGGACACGGACCTGGACGC
>JANONZ010000026.1:0-1510 GCA_031421095.1 Thermomicrobiales bacterium | reverse complement strand
CTGATGACCGGGATGGGGTTGCGATAGCGGGTCCAGGCCATCCGGTCGATCAGGCTGAAGAGGCCCCGCGTGCGTGGATGCCAGGCCCAATGGAGGTTGTAGGCGAGGCGCCGGAGGCCTTCCAGCCGCGGCGGCAGCGGGAAGCTGGCAGCCGGGATCGAGGGGACTCGAACGGGATCCATGCGGCCGCATCATACCCGCTGGACACCAGCCGATGAGGTCCGGCCCCGGTACGATGTCGTCCATGTCGATGCGCGTGGCGATGCTGGCGTCCGAATGCGAGCCGTGGGCCAAGACAGGCGGCCTGGCCGACGTCGTCGATGCCCTGGCGCGGGCACTCGGCGAGATCGGTGGCGAGGACCTGGACACGCCGATCGACGTGTTCCTCCCGCGCTACCGCAGCGTTCCGGTCCCGGGCACCGTGGAGCGTGCCACGCCGCTGCGGGTGCCGGACCCGCGCGCGCCATCAGGCAGCAGCACGGTGACGGTGATCGATGTCCCGGCCAACGGCTACCGACTGCGCCTGATCGACCATCCGGCCGCCTTTGATCGTGAGGGGTTCTACGGCGATGCGGCGGGCGACTATGCGGACAACGCCTGGCGCTTCGGTCTCTTCTGCCGAGCGGCCCTCGAGGCCCTGCGCGCCGATGGTCGTCGTGTCGATGTCATCCATCTGCATGACTGGCACACCGGTCCGGCCGCCATCTGGCGCGACGAGCGCTACGCCGATGACCCCATCGTCGGCGATGCGGCGATCCTCATGACGCTCCACAACCTGGCCTACCATGGCTGGACGCCTCGCTCACGCCTGGGTCAGCTGGGTCTGGTGCCGGGCGACGGCGTCGTGGCGCCCGAAGCCGACGGGATCGACCTGCTCGCCACCGGCATCCAGCGTTCCGAGCTGGCCAACACCGTCTCGCCGGGGTTCGCGGCGGAAGCGCTGACACCCGCCTTCGGGATGGGCCTCGACGGTCTCCTGCGCGGCAAGGGCGATCGGTTCTTCGGCATCCTCAATGGCCTGGATACCGGCGTCTGGGATCCGGCCCACGATGCCGATACAGCCGCGCCGTTCTCACGGGAGGATCGCCGCGGCAAGGCGCTCTGCCGGGCAGACCTGCTCGGGCGGATCGGATTCGATGCCTCGGATCCGGGGTCGGTCATCGGCATGGTCGGCCGGCTCGATCCGCAAAAGGGCTTCGATCTGTTGGCCGACGCGGCACCGGCCCTCCTCCGGCGGGGCGTCCGCCTCGTCGTCCAGGGCAGCGGCGATCCGGCTCTGGCCGACCCATTCCGGGCGCTGGCGGCCGCGAACCCGGCTCGCGTCGCGTTCATCGAACGGTTCGATCGGGCGATGGCCCGCCGCATCTACGCCGGGGCCGACTTCTTCGCGATGCCGTCACGGTTCGAACCCTGTGGACAGGGCCAGATGATCGCGCTCCGCTACGGCACGTTGCCGATCGTCCACGGGACCGGCGGCCTGGCGGACACGGTCGTCGACGAGCCGTCGCAC
>JANONZ010000025.1:0-15929 GCA_031421095.1 Thermomicrobiales bacterium | reverse complement strand
TACGAGCTCGAGCACCTGCTCGAGGAGAAGGGCGACATCGAGATGCTTCGCCAGGTCCGGGCGATCAGCGATCTCGCCCAGATCGCCTACGTCCGACAGAAGGAGCAGCTTGGCCTTGGCCATGCCGTGCTGATGGCGAAGGACCTCATCGGCCACGAGCCATTCGCGGTGATCCTTCCCGACGACGTCGTGATCGCCGACCGGCCATCCATCGGTCAGCTCATCCACGTCTACCACCAGACCCACGCCTCGGTCGTGGCCGTCATGGAGATCCCGCCGGAGGAGACGAGCCGCTACGGCATCATCGCGTCGGAGCCGTCGGGTGACCCCCTCGATCATGGCCGGCTGCACCGGATCAGCGCGCTGGTGGAGAAGCCGGCCCCGGAGGACGCGCCATCGAACCTCGCCGTCATCGGGCGGTACGTCCTGACGCCGAAGATCTTCGACAAGCTGGAGCAGACCAAGGGCGGCGCCGGCGGCGAGATCCAGCTGACCGACGCGATCGCTGCCCTGATGGAGGAGCAGGAGGTCTACGGCTACGAATTCGAGGGTATCCGGTACGACGCGGGCACGACGATGGGCTGGCTGAAGGCCTCGGTGGAGATCGCCCTGGGCCGACCGGACCTCGGCCCGGAGTTCCGCGCGTACCTGCAGGGCCTCCAGCTCTGAGGTGACCCTCGAGGTCATCGTCATCGCGACGATCCGGATCGTCGGCTCTCTGCCGGTCCTGCGCTGGCCATTCCTCGGCGGCCTGCTCGCGATCCTGGTCGACCTCAGCGATCTCCTCCTGCGGGACCTGCTGGATCTCGGCGGGGTCCCGGATTACCAGGGCCTCGACAAGTGGCTCGATCAGGTCTATCTGGGCGCCTTCCTGTGTGTCGCTCTGCGCTGGACCGGCCCGGCCCGGACCGTGGCTATCGCGCTCTACGCATTCCGCCTGGTCGGCTTCGTCGCCTTCGAGATCACTCACGAGCGGGCGCTCCTGCTGCTCTTCCCGAATGTCTTCGAGTTCTGGTTCATCGTCGTGGCGGCCCTCGGCGATGTTCGGGTCGCGCACTGGTCGAGAGGTGGCCTGGCGATCGCTGTCGTCGTCTTGACGGGGATGAAGGAGCTCCAGGAATGGGCGCTCCATGGGGCTCGCCTGTTCGACAGCATCGGGACCCTGGAGGCGATCGACCTGGTGTGGCGGCGACTGACGGGACGCTGACGCCGGAAGGCTCCGCGGTGGGCTTGGGGTACGATGCCGCCCGAGCGCGGTCGGACGGCCGCCGACCGTAGTCGAGGGAACGTCTTGGCCGAGATCGGTCAGATCCTGGGTGGCCGCTACCGACTGATCGAGCTCTTGGGCGAGGGCGGGATGGCCACGGTCTTTCGTGCCACCGACACCGGCCTGGGGCGCGACGTCGCACTCAAGCTGTTGCGGCCGGAGTACCTGCGCGATCCCGATTTCTCGTCGCGCTTCCGCCAGGAGGCCCACGCGGCAGCCTCGCTCAGTCACCCGAACGTCGTGCATGTCTACGACTACGGCGAAGATCCGACGGGGCCGTTCATCGTCATGGAGCTTGTCGACGGGGAGGACCTCGCGACCATCCTGCGCCGCAGTGGTGCACTGCCGCCGCGACAGGTCGCCCGGATCGGTTCCGGCGTGGCGCGAGCCCTCGCGGCCGCCCACGCGAGGGGTCTCATCCATCGCGACGTGAAGCCGGGGAACGTGCTCATCGGTACCGACGGCCGGGTCAAGGTCGTCGATTTCGGGATCGCCCGGGCGATCGCCGAGGCCCAGCTGACCATGCCCGGCACGACCCTCGGCTCGGTCCACTACCTGAGCCCGGAGCAGGCCCGTGGGGAACCGTCGACGGCCGCCTCCGATCTGTACAGCCTGGGCATCGTCCTGTACGAGATGCTCGTCGGTTCACGGCCGTTCGAGGGCGATAGCGCCGCGAGCGTAGCTCTGGCACGGCTGACCGGCCCGATCCCGGACCCGATGGCCGTCCGGCCGTCTGTCCCGCCCGACCTCGCGGCCATCACGCGCAAGGCGTTGGCGCTGGACCCGCGTGATCGATTCGTCTCCGCCGGGGTCATGGCCGATACGCTCGACCAGACGCTGGGGACCGGCGGCGCGGCCGGGACTGCGGCAGGGCGTGCGGCTGGTGTGGCGGGGGCTGGTACCGCGGCGGCCGGGCTCGGCGGGCTCGATGGTGCGACCGTGGTGTCGGGGACGGCACGACCGAACCCGGCGGCCGTCCCGTATGCCGCCGATGCCTATGCCGGCGTCGACGATGGCCGGGACACGCCGGCGGGGCCGCCCTCGGGCCGTCGCCTCAAGGCCACTCCGCCACCGGACGAGGACCGCGGCCCGGGGCCGGTCGTCTGGCTCGCCGGCGCGGTCGCCATCGCGTTGCTCGCAGCCATCGCCTTCTTCGTCTTCCAGCTCGCCTCGGGCGGCGGCACCCCGCCAGCCCAGAAGGTCACCGTACCGAACTTCGTCGGGATGCTCGTGGCCGATGCCAGCCGGCAGGCCCAGACGCTCCAGCTCACCCTGGACCCGACCGGTGCCGAGTCGACCGAACCGCCCGGCACGATCCTGGCGCAAGACGTCCCCGTCGGCGCCAAGGTGGACGCGGGGAGTGCGATCAAGCTCACTGTCGCCGCCCCGCCCGGCACGGTCCCGGTGCCCGACCTCAAGAACAAACCTGAGAACGAGGCCATCCAGGCGATCGTCGATGCGGGCCTGCGGCCCGGTGGTCGGTCGGAGGCGTTCGACCCCATCGTGCCGGCCGGGCTGGTCGCCGGCCAGAACCCGTCGGCGGGCATCATCGCGACCAAGGGGACCGCGGTCGACTGGGTCGTCTCCAAGGGCCCCGAGCCGACGCCGACCCCAGTACCGACCCCGTCGCCGACCCCAGTACCGACCCCAGTACCGACCCCCACGCCGACCCCGGAACCGACCCCGGAACCCACACCGGAACCGACCCCAGAACCGACACTGCCGCCGAGCCCATCAGCGGCTCCGTCAGCGTAGCGCCTCGGCGTAGCCGGCTAGCCGGCCGGTCGGCGGATCAGCCGGCGCGAGGCCCGGGGTCCCGTTCAATCCAGGAGGTCCGCCCGAGCAGGGCCGCTCGCCCGTCGCGATGTGCCCCGCAGTCAACACTGAGGGCCCGAAGGCTACCTGGGTCACGACTTCGACGCCTCTTGGTGTCCCAGAGTCACCGCTCGGCCAACTTTGAGCCACGGATCGGCCCGCGGGCGCAAGCCGACGAGGGCACCCGATACGCGAGAGCCGCGGTTCTGATCAGCCTCGGCGGTCCCCCGTGGAGCGCTGCCGCCAGATCTCGACGCCGGCATAGTCGAGCGGGCCGCTCAGTTGGACCTTGGGCTTGCGGACGCGGACGCCGACCTCGCGGACGGCATCGAAGTCGGCCAGGAGTTCGTGGCTGATCGCCTCGGCCAGCGCCTCGAGCAGGCGATATGACGTCGACTCGACGATCTGGCGGACGGCCTCGTAGACCTTGCCGTAGTCGACCGACTTGTCGAGGTCGTCATCGACGCCAGCCGGCTGGAGGTTCATCAGGAGCTCGATGTCGACTTCGAACGGTTGGAGCGCCAGCAGCTCGTGGTCGTAGTAGCCGTGGCGGCCCTGGAAGCGCATGTTGGCAAGGACGATGCGATCGCTCAACTCGGGCCTCCGTCGGTCGTCGTCGACGCCCGGTCCCCGCGGATGACGGCGTCGCTGATCCGTGCCGCGCGCACGTTCGCCTGGACATCGTGGACCCGCACGAGATCGGCCCCGGCCGCGATGCCCAGGGCCGTCGTCGCGATGGTCGCCTCGAGCCGCTCCCCCGGCGGCAGGTCCAGGACGTGCCCGAGGGTCGACTTGCGGCTCGTGCCCAGCAGGATGGGCCGGCCCAGCATCCGCAACGCTCCAAGGTCACGCAGGAGCGCGAGGTTGTGCTCCGGCGTCTTGCCGAAGCCGAAGCCCGGATCCACGATGAGGTCGTCCCAGCGCACGCCCAGCCGGAGCGCCCGTTCGATCGCCCGCTGGAGATCGGCGATGACCTCGGGCAGCAGGCTCGTGTAGCGCGGCTCGGCGCGGTTGTGCATGACAATGAGCGGGACGCCGTGGTCCGCTGCGAGGCGCGCCAGGGAGTCGTCGTCACCGACCCCCCAGACGTCGTTGATGAGGTCGGCTCCCGCGGCCAGCGCCGCCTCGGCCACTGCCGGCTTCGTCGTATCGATGCTGATCGGGACGCCCGGCAGCGCGGCTCGCAGGGCGGCGATGACCGGCACGACGCGTCGGCGCTCCTCGTCGGCGGTCACCGGCGCATGGCCGGGCCTGGTCGACTCGCCACCGACATCCAGCAGATCGGCGCCCTCGGCGACCATCCGCTCCCCGATGACGACGGCGACGGACACCGGATCGTCGTCGACAAGCAACCCGTCGGCCGGGGTCCCGTCGACAAGCAACCCGTCGCCGGAGAACGAGTCTGGCGTCACATTGAGAATGCCCATGACGTACGTCCGCTCCCCCCAGCGGAAGGTGGCGGGTCCAAGCCGCGATGGAGCGGGGCGCGATGGCGCGGGGCGCGATGGCGCGGTGTAGGCCACGAAGTCGGTCATCGGTCCTCGCGCAGGTCGGGGTCGCGCAGGTCGGGGTCGTCGATGAGGTGACTCCGGATCGCCCCGACAAGATAGAGCGAACCGGCAACGACGATGGGACCCGTGCCGGGGCCGGCCAGCGCCCGCTGCACCGCGGCGATCGGCTCGGCCTCCTCGAGGACCCGGGCACGAGGGCCACCGCCGGGCAAGGGGACCGCGTTGAGCCCGTGTGTCCATCGGCCCGCCAGCGCTCCGGCCGGCATCGCCCGCGGCAGGTCCAGGCTGGTACAGACGACCGTCGCCCCGGCCATCGACGCGGAGCCTGCAAGCGCGGAGACGACGCCGTCGACGTCCTTGTCCATCATGGACGCCGTCAGCAGTGTCATGGGGCCCTCACTCAGGTGAGGCCGCAGATCGTCCAGCGCGATCGCCAGGGCCGCCGCCCCGGCCGGGTTGTGGGCTCCGTCAAGCAGGACGTCGCGTCCGTCCACGGTGAGCAGCTCCAGCCGGCCTGGCCAGACCGCCGTCGCGTACCCGGTCCGCCGAGCCGACTCGTCCACGCGCGCGATGCCGGCCAGCTCCAGCGCGTCGAGGGTCGCGTCCGCAATGGCCACGTTGGCTGCCTGGTGCCGGCCCCGGAGGCCAACCCGTGTCCGCCCGAGCCGCGGCAGCTCTACTTCGATCCCATCGCGGTCCCAGCCGAGAAGTGGGGCGGGCTGTACTTCGGTCAGCGGCACGCCCAGTCGCCGCGCGCGTCGACGGACGACCGCCAACCCCTCACCGCGCGCGCCGGTCACCGCGAGGTCCCCTCGCTCGATGATCGCGGCCTTCTCGCGCGCGATCTTTGGGATCGTGTCGCCCAGCCACTCCATGTGGTCCAGGTCGATGTTGGTGACCACGGCCACGCCACCGTCCCAGGCATGGGTCGCATCCAGGCGGCCCCCCAGGCCGACCTCGACGAGCGCGACGTCCGGCCGGACCTCGGCAAACCGGGCGAAGACCACGGCGGTCAGTAGCTCGAACTCGGTCGGGTCGCCCTGCCGCGGAGCGACGCGGTCCGCGACCTCCAGGACGCGACCGACCAACCTGGCGAAGTCCGCGGGGGCGATCGGCTGCCCATCCACCTGGATCCGCTCGCGATAGGTCGAGAGGTGCGGCTTGGGCGTCGAGCCGACCCGATAGCCGGCCGCCCGCAGCGCCGAGTCGGCGAGAGCCAGGACACTGCCCTTGCCATTCGTTCCGGCGACGAGCGCGCCGCGGACCGTCCGCTCAGGATGATCCAGCTCGCGGAGGAGCGCACGCGTCCGGCCGAGACCCAGCCGGATGCCGAACCGGCCGCGCTTGCCGAGGGCGCGCAAAGCCTGTTCATAGGTGAGGGATTCCAACACCGCACGTATCGCTGGCCCGTCACTCGCGGGTCAGTTCTTCCTCGTAGAAGATGCATTGGTTGAAGCGCGGCGTCAGGCACACGTCGTTGATGTACCCCTGTTCCAGATGGACCCCACCGCGGAGCTGGCAGCGCGAGGTGTTGCTGTCCTGGCGGATGAGCGCCTTGAGCAGATGCGGAGCCTGGATCGGGATGGCGCCGCGCGACCCAGTCATGTAGAAGTGCGGGCAGACGTTCCGACGAAGGTTGGGCAACCCAAAGCCGGGCCGCACGCCAGACGTCGACAGACCCGTACTTCCCGCCATGGTCGGCGCCAGCGGCGACGGCGCGACCCGGGCGATCGGGCCAACGCCGAACGCCGGCCGACCGGACGCCGGCCGACCAGACGCCGGCCGACCGGACGCCGCGCGCCCACTTCGCTGATCGCGAGCCTGCACTCCCATCCCTCAGATCCATGGACGCCCGCGACGAGGGTCGTCACGCGCGACCGGGCCAGAGTACAACGCACTGCACCGAATCACACGACGAAGGCCGCGCGACGCGATCCGACAGCGTCGCCGCACCAGCAGCTGAAGGTCACGACTTCAGTCAGGCGTCATCACCCGTGCGACAATCCGCGCGATGACGACTCGGCGCGACCAGCGGCCCACGCACGTCCGACCACGACCCCCGTCTACCGGCCGGCCAGCGCCGGTCAAGGTCAAGCCCCAGGCGCCGGGGCCCACCCGGTTGTCCAGCCACCGCCCGATCAAGCATCATCGCGACCTGCCGATCATCGCCAGGTTGGGCTTGATCGTGGCCATCGGGCTGTTGGGTGTCGGTGTCGTGTACCTCGGGATCGGCGGTCTCAGCACCCTGGTCGGTGGCGTCGGAACGGCGCTCGGCGGATTCGTCGATCAGATCACCGCGACCCCGACGCCCAAGCCGTCGGTCGTTTCGATCAGCGACGCGCCCGCCCTCCAACAGCCGAGCGAACCGTACACGAGCGATCCGAACGTGGACCTGATCGTGACCGTCCCGAAAGGCCTGGCGGGAGATCCCGACCAGCGCATCCGGGTCTATCTCGCCCTGGCCGACCAGGCTGCGGTCGCCATCCAGGATGCGCCGCTGGCCGATGCGACCACCACGATCATCCCGGTCGAGTTGACCAAGGGCATCAACGACTTCTCGGTGACCATCGTCGGACCGGCAGGACAGTCGGATCCATCCGCCGTGGTCCGGTACGTGCTGGACCAGCAGCCGCCCAAGATCACCGTCACATCGCCCAAGAACGGCGGCGTCGTCAATCGCACGGCGGTCACCATCAAGGGCAAGACCCAGGCGCGAACCACGCTTCTCGCGAGAAACGAGTCGAACGGCTCGTCGATTGCCGCCACAGCCGAGGCGGACGGGACGTTCTCGCTCAGTCTCGCCCTGGCCAACGGCGTGAACAAGATCACGATCTCCGGCACGGATCCCGCCGGGAACGTGAGCGAGGCCAGCCTGAGCGTTCGGCGTGGCACGGGCAAGCTGTCGGTGGCGCTCAGCGCCTCCGCCTACACCATCAAGGTCGACAAGCTGCCGGAGGCGATCGTCCTGTCGGCGACCCTCACCGATCCTGACGGCAAGCCTCTGCCGGACGTGGACATCACGTTCACCCTGAGTGTGCCGGGCATCCCGACCGTCACTTCCGATGGGAAGACCGACCAGAACGGCAAGGCCACGTTCGAGACGACCATCCCGAAAGGCGTGGACATCGGCCAGGGCAGCGCCAGCGTCCTGGCCTCGAGTTCGGAGTTCGGCTCCACCGAGGACTTCACGGTCATCACGATCCAGAAGTAGGCGGGCACGATCCGGTTCGACAGCCGGGCCGATCGCAGCTACCATCCGGCAATGCCGATGTGGCGCTGTCCGCACTGTGGGACACCCCAGGCCGAGACGGCCCGATGCTGGGTATGCCATCGCTCCAGCACCGCCTGTCTGACCTGTCGCCATTTCCGGCGCTCGGTTGCGGCGCAGCTTGGGTATTGCGGCCTCGACCGTCAGCGGCGGCCGCTGCGCGGTGACGAGATCCGGGCTTGCTGGGAGGTCTCGGCGCCCCTCTCCGAAGCGGTGCCGGGTGGCACTCCTGGCGCCGGGGCGCCCGCCGAGGACCGAACGAATGTTCGCCGGCTCGAATTCGTCGAGGTCCGCTCCACGGCAACGACAGCCGGGACGACTCGCCGCCGTGGGAACGTAGACGCCGGAGCCGTGGCTGGCGCGGGCACTGACCACGGGAGCGCCGGGGATATCGCGGTCGCGAGAGGCGTCGTGGCCGCGACGCGAGCTGACCTGTCCGTCGGCGTGAGCCCGGGCGAACCTCGCTGGAGCCTGTGGGGCGAGGGCGAGGGCGAGCGCTGAAGCCGGCGCCACCCGAAGGCGACGCCGGCTCTGATCTGCGAGGAACGCGCAGGGCTACAGCCCGGCGGGTCGAGTCCCGAGCGTGACGTCGATCATCAGGTGCTGACCGCCGCGAAGGACATCCACCTTGACCGTGTCGCCCGGTGAGAACTGGGCGAGCGTGGCATCCAGAGGGTGCTCCTCATCGATCGGCTTGCCGTTCACACTGACGATGATGTCGCCGTCCCTGATCCCGGCCCTGGCAGCTGGCGTCCCGGCCTCGACACCCGTCGTTGGGTTGCCCTGATCGTCACGGCCGCCCACGAGCGCGCCGGATCGGACCGGGAGCTTCTGGTCGTCCGCGAGCTGGCGGGTGATGCTCACGAACCGGATGCCCATGTACGGTCGGCTGAGGGGCTGGCCGGCCACGGCCTGAGCCATGATCGGGCGGGCGATATCGATCGGGATGGCAAAGCCGATCCCATTGCTGTTCGTGGCGATGGCCGTGTTGATGCCGATGACGTTGCCGCCGGCGTCGAGCAGCGGGCCGCCCGAGTTGCCCGGATTGATCGCCGCGTCGGTCTGGATGAGGTTGGTCAGCGACTGGTTGCCGTTGGTCGTGATGGACCGTCCCTTGGCCGACACGATGCCGCTCGTCACGGAGTTGGAATAGGTACCCAGCGGGCTGCCGATGGCGACGACAAGCTGGCCGACCTTGAGCGCATCGGACTTGCCGATCGTGGCGCTCGGCAGGCCGGTGGCGTCCACCTTCACGATGGCGAGGTCGGTGAGCGTATCGATGCCGTAGACCTTGCCGGACAGGACCCGCCCGTCCTTCAGCTCGACGTCGAACTTCTCGCCGCCCTTGACGACGTGGTGGTTCGTCAAGATCCAGCCGTTGCTGTCGAAGATGACGCCGGAACCGACGCCGGTCGCGGGGATGACGCCGTTGGCATTGCCGGCGGCGTCCGTGACGGTGATCCGGACGACGGCGGGGCTGACCTTGGCGGCGACCGCGATGGTCGCCGAGGACTCGTCGATGGCGATCGGCTGGATCGCGCCGACGTTGATCGCCTGCACCCCCGCGGAGATGGGCGCGGGCCGGTCGAGGGCACCGGCGGCGCCAAGGGCGAAGACCGTGCCGCCCGACGCGAGGACCGCAGACAGCAGGGATACCGCGATGATCGATCCACCGACGCGCGGGCGCCGGGTGGCGGATGCCACCGGTGCGGGCGTCGGTGCGGGCTCATACCAGCGCTCGGGGGTCACCGGCTCGTTCTGGTCCCAGGAGCGCGCCCAGTCGGCGCGCGCTTCGGAGGCCGGGGTGTAGGAGGACTGGATGGGCGTCGTCGGCACGACCGGGACGGGCGTCGTCGGCACGACCGGGACGGACGTGGTCGCCTCGACCGGGGCGCCCGTCTCGGGCGCTGCGCCACCGGGCGTCAAGGGTTCGGATCGGGGTTCGTCATGCATGTGCGATGTCGTTCCTTCGGTCGTCGGCCTGAAAGCGGCCGATCAGGGCTTGTTCGAGGTTGCTAGCGTGTCAGCTCTGGATGTACCTGCGGCGGTTCGGACGGTGAAGTTTCGTGCATGTTGGGCGAGGCGCCGGCGCTGTCGGTGATGGAGTCGGCCGTGCGTGTGCGGGCGGCCGCGGCCGAGGCGAAGTCGACGCGCACGGCGGCGGGTGTGCCTTCGATGAGGCGAGGGTCGCGCGGCAGGGTGACGATGAAGCGGGATCCGCCCCCGACACGGCTCTCGACCTCGATCGCGCCGCCGTGCATGTCGACGATCGAGTGGACGATCGCCAGACCGAGGCCGCTGCCACTGCCGCGCGCCTCGTTCGCCCTTGAGCCGCGATAGAACCGCTCGAAGATGTGGGGCAGTTCCGCAGGCTCGATGCCGACGCCTGTGTCCGAGACCTCGATCCGGGCGCCATCGGGCGCTGCCGCCAGGTCCACGGTCACGGAGCCGTCGCGTGGCGTGAACTTGATCGCATTGCCTACCAGGTTGGCGACCACCTGGCCGATCCGCTGCGGGTCGTGACGGATCCGGATGGGGGCGTCGGGCAGGTGCAGCGCCACATTCACGCCGCGACGTATCGCTGCGGCCGCTGTCTGTTCGACGGCCGTTTCGACCGCCGCGCGCAGGTCGTCTGGGCGAAGGTCCAGCAGGACGAGGCCGGAGTCCAGCTTCGACAGGTCTAGGAGGTTCTGAGCGAGCCAGTCGAGTCGCTCGATCTGCTGGCCGCTCGATTCGATGAATTCGCTGCGTGCCTCTGGGTCGTCGGCGGCACCCGCCCTCAACAGCTCGTTGAACATCCGGAGTGCCGCCAGCGGGGTGCGGAGTTCATGCGAGACGTCGGCCAGGAAGTCGCGGCTCCGATCCCGGTCGAGGCGGATGAGCTCGACGCTCTCCTCCACGCGGTCCGCCATCGCATTGAACTGCACGGCGAGCTCGGCCAGCTCCGATGAGCCGGCACGGACCTCGCTGGGCGGCACGCGCCGGCTGAGGTCGCCCTCCGCCAGACCGCGCGATGCCTCGGTCAGGCGGCGCAGCGGCGTCGTGAAGCGGCGGGCCATCGCCGAGGCGACCACGACACTCAGTCCCAGGGCGAACAGCGCGATCGCGGCCAACAGGCCCGTCACATTGGCCAGCGCGGTCGCCCGGAACGTGTACGGATTGGATAGCGTGACCTCGACGGCATACGGCTGGAAGAGCTGCCCACCCGAGAACACGTTCCGGACGGCAACCGTCCGTTCCTGAGTCTGACCCAGCTCCGGCGACGCCTGGAGGGGGATCGAGACCGTCGCCGAGTCCGACGGGACGAATCGCAACCGCTCGCCATCCTTCGCCAGGGTCCCAAAGCGGATCGCGACCGTGGCCTGGCCGAGCCGATCGGCGATGAACCGCTGCTGGTAGTCGGCGGAGAGTGCCTCGATGACGCCATCGTCCACGAGATTCAGCTTGCCCACGACGGGCCGGCCTTCGGCGGCCCGGTCGGCCAGCGACTCGACGTAGGTGCTGACGGATTTCGCGCGCTGGTCCAGGTCGGCGTTCTGCTGGCTTGTGAAGTAGTCGTCGAGTCGATTGATCACGAGGACGGTGACGAGTAGCAGGGTGAGTGTGATCACGGCCAGGAACGCACCGGTCAGGCGGCGCTGGAAGGTCCGTGGGAGGAGCCGGCGCAATCGGCGTGGCAAGCGGAATGGGGCTCCCGCGACGCCCTTAGCGCTCGGTGAAGGCGTAGCCCACACCTCGCACTGTCAGGACGAACGCCGGCATGGTCGGGTCGTCCTCGATCTTTTCGCGCAGATGGCTGATGTGCACGTTGATCGTCTTCTCGTCCTGGTCAAGCGCTTCGTAGTCGCGCAGCAGCTCCAGCAGCTCCGAGCGGGTATAGACACGGCCGGGCCGCGAGGCCAGGTGGCGCAGGATCTCGAATTCCGTCGGGGTCAGACTTACCCGCCGAGTGCCTCGCTGGACGCGCCGCCGCTCCAGGTCGATGAGCAGGTCGCCGTGGCGGATGACCCGCCCGCCCACCGCGTCGGACAGGTCACCGTACGAGCGACGGAGCAAGGCCTTGATCCGGCTCATGAGCTCGCGCAGCCCGAACGGCTTGGTCAGGTAGTCGTCGGCGCCAAGTTCCAGGCCGATGACCGTGTCGACCTCATCGTCCCGTGCGGTGAGGATGAGGACCGGCATCTTCGCTCCGGCCGCGCGGATGCGGCGGAGGACCTCGAAGCCATCCATGCCCGGGAGTCGGACGTCCAGGACCACGAGATCGGGAGCCTGGCGGGTCGCGATCTCCAGACCTTCCTCGCCGGAACGGGCGACCGCGACCTCGTACCCCTCCTGCTGGAGCGCGTACTGGATCCCGCGCGCGACTGCGTGCTCGTCTTCGACGATGAGGATGGTGGCTGCCACGGCGCGATGCTACACCGGACCGGTAGATGGGCCCTTGGACCGCCCGTGGTAAGGTACGCGCACTTCCGGGCGCCTCGCCATCCCGGCCCGCCGGCGAGACGCAGCCCGCGACCACTGGCTCATCCGATCAGAGGTTCCACATCATGTCAACCGCCCGCGCGACGCTCGCCGCCGAACATCGCGAAGTGACTGGCAAGAAGGTCGCCCTCATGCGGCAGGCCGGCCGTCTCCCGGCCGTCGTCTACGGCCATGGTGTCGACTCCAACCCGATCTCGATCGATGCTCACGACTTCGAGCTGCTCCGCCGCCGCAGTGGCCCGAACGCGCTGGTGGATCTATCGATCGATGGCGACAAGGCGCGGCCGGTCCTGGTCCAGACGATCCAGATCCATCCTGTCAATCGTCGGATGCTCCACGTGGACCTGTTCGTCGTGCGCATGACGGAGGAGCTGACCGTGGACGTGCCGCTGACCGCCACGGGCGAGTCGAGCGCGGTCTCACTTCACGGCGGTACGCTCCTCCACCCGATCGAGTCGGTGCGAGTCCGAGCACTCCCCGATCACCTGCCGCAGTCGATCGAATACTCGATCGCTTCCCTCACCGACTTCGATACGACGATCCACGTCCGCGACCTGGTCGTCCCGGCTGACGTGACGCTCCTGACCGATGGCGACGAGATCATCGCGAGGGTCCAGGCGCCGCGCGTCGAGGAGGTCGCCGTCCCGGTGGCCGCCGCCGCAGTCGCCGCCGAGACCACCGAAGTCCCTGCCACCGAGGGCTGACGCTCCGCGGGTCTGACCGGCCACAGGGGTCGGACCGCTGGGGTCGGACCGGCCCGACGTCCGGTCGGTCCGGGCTCGGATCCGACCCCCGACCTCGCCGCGGTCGCACCCCGACCCGATTCGCGTCGCGGCCGCCCCGATCGGCCGGCGGCCGGACCCCGCGCCGCGTGGTTGCCAGTCAACATCCGGGTGTCGAAACCGTCAGATCCGCAACAGACTCCTCGGTCGGTCCTCGCCCGGCCAAGTTTCGGGTCTGGAGGGCACAGGATTGCGGCGAGCCGCGCCTGAAACTCGTCCGCTGACCGGTTCGACCCGTGGGTGTTGACCCTGAAGCACACCTGGGCGTACAGCCGCAGGTCCGCTGGTCACTCGCTCGCCGTTCGCCGTTCGCCGTTCTCGCCGGTCCTTTCTATGCCTGGCGCCTCGACCGGCGCCCCGTGACAAAGACGATCGGAAAACGCATCGTCATCGCCGCCACTGACAGGCGTGACAGACGCGACCGGAGACGGACGAGCAGCCGCGCGCGCAGGTCCGGCTCCATCTCGGCGAAGAGCGTTTCCTCGTCGAAGTCGGTCAGGAACTTGATATACCCATCGACCGTGAACCGGTGGTCAAGGCGACCCGGTCGCGCGGCGGCGTCGGCGAACCCGGCACGACGGAGTTCGTTCGTGGCCCGCTGGACGGACGGCACGTCGCCCGCCCGACCGTCGCCCGACCGATCGTCGCCATCACGCGCCCCGACCCCTGCCTCATCGAGGACGTCGTCGAGGATCTCGTCCGGCCGGAATCGCCCGGCGTCTTCGAGCCACGAAACGTAGGCGAGAAGACCGCCCGGGCGCAGGATCCGGCGCGTCTCGCGCAACGCCCGGGCGCGATTCGGCACCAGCTGGAAGACGAACGACGAGAGCGCGGCATCGAACGCGCCATCCTCGAATGGCAGGCGGTCGGCGAAGGCAGTGACGGTCTCGAAGCGGCCGCGGTCGTGAGGCGCCAGGCGTGCATCGGCGTCCGCATCGGCCATCTCGCGCATCGCCGCCGAGGCGTCGACGCCGACGACCGATACCGACGGCCAACGGGCGATGGCTCGAAGCGCCAGCTGGCCGGTTCCCGTTCCTACGTCCAGGATCCGATCGCCCCCGGACAGCATCGGGTCGGCCACGTCGAGGAGCTCGGCCACCGCGGGCGTCAGGATCGGCGCCCAGCACCGTGCGTATCCGGTCGCTATCCGGTCGTACCGCTCGCTCTGATCCGACACGGTCGTATCGTGCCACGTCGCCGGCCGCCGTTCCCGCCGTTCCAAGACAGGCCATTCGGACCGCCCAGAGGCGACCTTGGACCGTAGATGTTCCGACCCGGGCGCAGGACGCTGAGCATTGTTGGAGCCGACCGCCGGCCGACTCCCCTTCGAAAGGAGCAGATGGACATGCAGAAGCTGCTGCTTGCGTATGACGGGACGGACCCCTCGCGACGCGCGCTCGACCTGGCCGCTGTCATGACCCACAAGTTCGGCGCGAGCCTCACGGTCGTGAGCGTGATCCCGACCCACGGGGGCCGATCACCGGTCGATCCATGGGACGACAGGGAAGTCCATGCCCAGGAACTGCTCGAGGCCGGACGCCTGCTCCGTGAGAAGGGGATCGAGGCCCGGCTCATCGAGTCGGCAGGCAATGTCCCCGAACGGATCGAGCGGATCGCCACGGAGGGCGATTTTGACGTCATCATCGTCGGTTCGCGCGGCCTGTCGATGCTTGGCCGAGCGCTCCAGGGGAGCGTGTCCGAGCACGTGGCGGCCAACGCGGAGACGACGGTGATCGTCGCGCGATAGCCCCGTTTCCCCGGATCCACTCGTTCCGGCCGAGTGAGGCGTTGCCGCCGACGTCGCTGCACGGTCGAGTGGTTGCCGCTACTCACGACGGCGGCGGCAACGACGAAGATGGCCGATCACGGCGGCGGCCACGGTGGCGTCCGGTCGGCGGCCGGTCACGGCGTCCGATCTCCCATAACCGTATCCACGGACTGGTAGGGACCGAGTCGAGCCCATGGGAGCCGCCGGGACGGTCCATCCACGCTCAGCCTGCGGCTGGATCCCACGCGGAGAGGCCCGATCTGGTGGCTGACAGTCTGGGCATCCGGTTATGGGAGGATCGGGGGCCTGGAGGCCGCCCCTTCCCGCTCGGCGGTCACTCGAGGCGACGGGTTTCGCACTCGCGAGCGTCAAGGGTCGGACGTCATCCCTCGCTGGGAGCTGGAGCGGCCGGGCTCGCGGGCGGCGCAACGGTCCCCGGTCGTCGCCACGGGCCGGTCCGCCGAGCGATCCAGGCCACGATGGCGGCGATCGCGCCTATCACGAACAGGATCGGGAGCCACACGATGACGAACCAGATGCCGGCGGTCGCCAGCGCCTGGAGGATCGACAGCAGGTTGGCCGAGGCCTCGTCCACCACGGTCGTGGGCTCCCAGTTCTTGGCCGCCGTCTGGACAGCGGCGACGGGGACATTGAGGTTCGCCGTCAGGGTCGCGTAGCCGGCTCGGTCGTTGAGATCCTTCAGTTGGCCCGTGAGTACCTCGATCTGACCGCGGGTGTCAGTCAGTCTGGCCTGAACCTCGAGGATATCGCTCACCTTGGTCGCCTTCTCGGCGATCCCCTGGAGCGCGATCTCGCTGGCTTGGAGGTTCCGTATCCGCGCTTCAAGGTCGACGACCTGACCAGTCACTTCGACCGCCTCGGTGTGCTCCGCGACGACCTTCGTCGTTTGGCCGCTCAGTCCACGGAGCAGATCGAGCGCGGCCTCCCAGCGGTCGGCCGGGACGCGATAGGTGACCTGTGCGGAGGGTCGGTCGCCGTCGTTGCTGGTCGTCGAAGCACCGACGTAGCCCCCCAG
>JANONZ010000024.1:0-7749 GCA_031421095.1 Thermomicrobiales bacterium | reverse complement strand
AAGTGCCACTGAAGGACTGAACCTCAGCGCACCTCGTCCACGTCGGTCCACCACTGTCGGCGGTCGCCGACGCGCGCGCGCATCCGCCATGCGACAGGTTTCGGCTCCGAATCGATACGGGCCTTCAACGCGGCTGTAGCGGCGGCGACGGTCGCCCGTTGATCCTCCTCGAGCTGCGGGTAGGTAGCAGCCAGGGACGCGACCTTCTCCAGATTCTGGGTGAGCGTCCGCCAGAGGCCCCACTCGGCGGCTGCCAGCGCCGCGATCCGATCGGTGTCGATCGTGTGCGCGTCGCCTCGTCCCAGGGGATGGTCCAGCAGCAGGAGGATCGCGTCCACGACGTCCTTCTCGTTTATCTTCACGATCTGGAGCTTGGATGCGAGGAGTTCCGCGAGCGGGATCGTCGGGCGGTCAGCTTCGAGTCGGCCATCGAGCGGGATGATGTGGCAGAACTCGAGCCTGTCATAAAACACGTCGAGGTGGATCCGCCGGGATGGGTCGTCGAAGATCGACCGCGCCCCCTCCGAGGCGATGTACACCTCACGGTCGTCCTGGTATCCCATCCGGGTGAGGGTCGCGGCGAGCGCCTTTGCGCTCTTGCGATACGTGGCGAGATCGATGTCCGCGTACGTACGCTCGAAGTTGGGGAGCAAGCTCGCCACGTCCGGACAATGGATGGCGACACCGATCGACCCGAGGACCCGGACGGTTACGCCTGCGGCGTCGGCCGCCCCCACGATCCTCGCAACCTCGGATTCCAGGGTCGAACGGTCGATGCTGAACGCCGTCGGGTCGCCGATGTCGGTCATCGCGCGATCGTAGCGGAGCGGATCACCGGGTGCGCGATCGACCCGCGGCGCCCCTCGCGCTGCCCTACCATGCCTCACCATGACGACCGATCAGGCCCGCGTCGTGGTCATCGGCGGCGGGATCACCGGCTGCAGCGTCGCGTATCACCTGGCGCTGGCCGGCTGGACTGATGTCCTGCTCGTCGAGAAAGCTCAGTTGACGGCCGGTTCCACCTGCCAGGCAGCCGGCCTCGTGACGGCGTTCAACCCGTCATCGACGATGATGGACTTCCGCCGCTACAGCATCGACCTGTATCGGCGGCTCGGGGTCTTCGAGACAGTCGGCAGCCTGAGACTGGCTTCGAGTCCGCAGCAACTCCGCGAGCTTGAACGGACGGCCAGCCGCGCGCGCGGGATCGGCCTGGACGTGGGCGTCATCGGCGCGGACGAGGCGCGCCGGCTCATGCCGGCGATCTCAGGGGACTCGCTCTACGGCGCGGTACACCTTGCTGACGACGGTCACCTCGATCCGCACGGGGCGACCCACGCGATCGCGGATGCCGCGCGAGCGCTGGGCGTTCGCATCCGGACCGGGGTCCGCGTGACCGGGATCGAGCTGTCCCCGCAGCGTGACGTGACGGCCGTCCTGACAGAGGACGATCGGATCGCCACCGAGCTCGTCGTGAACGCGGCCGGGATCTGGGCGCCGCAGATCGCGGCCATGGTTGGTGCGTTCATTGCTTCCACCCCGGTCGATCACCAGCACATCGCGCTGCGCGCCGTCCCAGGCGCCGAATTGCCGCGGGACATGCCCTGCTTCCGCGATCCGGACAACCTCGTCTATGGGAAAAGCGAGCACGGTGGGATGGTCTTCGGCGGCTACGAACTCGACCCCATCTCGCGCTGGGAAGATGGCGTGCCGTGGGACCACGCCGCGCGTTCCTTGCCACCCGATTGGGATCGCTTCGCGCCGCTCATGGCCGGGGCGATCCGGCGCTTCCCGTTCCTGGCGGACGCAGAGGTCATCCGGTTGGTGTGCCACCCGGACGCCATGACGCCGGATGCAAATCCGCTCCTTGGTCCACTACCGGGCGTCCAGGGGTTCTGGGTCGCCGCAGGCCTTTCGCTCAATGGATTCGGCGGAGGGGGCGGAATCGGTCAGGCGATGGCGGGCTGGATCACGGCAGGCGACCCAGGCGTGGACATCGGACCGTACCGGGCGTGGCGGTTCAGCGATACGTATCGAGACCCCATGTTCGCAGCCGGGTTCGGGCGCGAGGCCTACTCGGACTACTACCGGCTTCGCTTCCCGTACGACGCGGATCTGGCCGGCCGTCCCCGGCGACTGTCTCCGCTGCATGGGCGGCTTCAGGAGAACGGTGCGGTATTCGGGACGAAGGCAGGCTGGGAACGGGCCGACCATCACGAACCCGGGCAGCCGTGGCGCCGGTCCGGCCGCGACCAGGTCGCCTGGGGCTGGACCGAGCCGCCGTGGTTCGGGCGCGTCTGCGATGAAGCAAGGGCCGTTCGGGAGCGGGCCGGGATCATCGATCTCAGTTCGTTCGGCAAGATCGCGGTTGAGGGTCCGGATGCGCTCGCCCTCCTCCAGCGGGTCGCCGCGAACGACGTTGATCGGGCGCCGGGGAGCCTCGTCTACACGGCGTTCCTCGATGATCGCGGCGGGATCGTCGCAGACGTGACGATCACTCGCCTCGCACTCGACCGGTTCCGCGTCGTGACCGGGGCGGGCTTCCTCTCATCGGACCTCGCCTGGTTGCGGAGCGCCGTGCAGGACGACCAAGTGGTCCTGCGCGACGTCAGCGCCGAATACGCGACGGTCGGGCTGTGGGGGCCGCTCGCTCGGCCGATCCTCGCCGAGGCGTCGTCGGATGATGTGAGCGATGCAGCGTTGCCCGCTCGCCAGGCTCGCCTGATCCGCATCGGCGGGGCGCCCGTCCTTGCCGCCCGGATCAGCTATGCGGGTGAGCTCGGCTGGGAACTGTCCGCCGACGCCGCCTGGGCGGCGACACTGTGGGACGCCGTCTGGGCGGCTGGCCGTGACCTCGCGCTGGAGCCTTTCGGTTATCGGGCGCTGGACTCGCTCCGGATGGAGAAGGGCTACCGCTACTTCGGGACGGACATGACCATGCTCGAGACCCCCGATGAAGCGGGCCTCGGGGCGTTCGTCCGGCTCGAAAGGGGCGCCTTCACCGGTCGGGAGGCGCTTCTCGCCCGACGCGAAGATCCGGAGACCGATCAGCGGCGCCTCCGGACGGTCCTGGTCGGCGACGGACCCGGGTACCTCCCGGTCTATGGGGGGGAGGCGGTCCGCTCAGGCGACGATGTCGTCGGTCGACTGCGCAGCGTGGCGTACGGGACGACCGTATCGCGCACCATCGGGTACGTGTATCTTGCGTCAGGAGTTCAGGAGGGAGCGCCACTCGTGGTGGATGTCTTCGATGAACGGATCCCGGCGGTGGTCGCAGCGGATGTCGTGGTCGACCCGCGCGGCGACCGGATGCGCGGCTGAGGGGCGGGTCCGTGCGTCTGTTCGGTCGGAACGGCGGGTCGAAAGGCACGACGATCTTCTACGCCACGGACGTCCACGGCTCCGAGCGGACCTGGCGCAAATTCCTCAACGCCGGCGCCTTCTATGGGGCGGACGTCCTGGTCATGGGTGGCGACGTCATGGGCAAGTTGACGATCCCGATCATCCGCGAAGCGGGCGGTCACTACCGGGCAACGATCCATGGCCGCGTGGAGCGGTTCCAGACGGAGGCCGAAGTCGAGGCGGCGAAGCAGCTGATCGGCTTCCTCGGGTTCTACGACACGGTCATGGACGGCGACGAGTACGAGGCGACACGAGCCGATCCGGCGGCCATCGATCGGCTGTTCATCAAGCTCGCCCGGGAGCGACTCATCCGGTGGATGGACCTGGCAGAATCCAGGCTGGCGGGTACGGGCATCCGATGCTATGCGACCGGAGGCAACGACGATGTCCCGGAGGTCATGGCCGCCATGGACCGGTCCGACACGCGTAGTTTCATCGGGTGCGAGGGACGTGCCGTCCAGCTCGACGACCGTCACATCATGGTCAGCATGCCGTACGTCAATCCAACGCCCTGGAACACGCCGCGTGAGGCGCCGGAATCCGAGTTGGCGGAGCGGATCGAATCGATCGCCGGCGACCTGCCGGACTATGCCAACGCGATCTTCAATTTCCACGCGCCGCCGAAGGACTCCACCCTGGACACCTGTCCACAGCTTGACTGGACGACCGACCCGCCCGCGCAGATCGTGTCGTCCGGCCAGCCTGTCCTGTTCGGCGCCGGCAGCGAGGCGGTCCGGGCCGCCATCGAGCGGTACCAGCCACTACTTGGGCTGCACGGCCACATCCACGAGTCGCAGGCCGCGGCCAGGCTGGGTCGCACGCTCTGTGTCAATCCCGGCAGTGAATACGGCGAGGGAGTGTTGCGCGGCTGCCTCATCACGATCACCGATGGCAAGGTGAAGAGCTACCAGATGACCGCTGGCTGAACGGCCGGCGATCGCGCCAGTATGAGGAGGTGACGGTCGAGGGAACGGAGGGAGAAGGACGCTGACCATTCCCCGAATTGAGGTGATCTTGATGGCGACCGCAGTCGCGACACCAGAGGTCTTCGTTCGTAGATCGTCGGGTCTTGTGCGCGTGATGTCCTCGCGCTCGGCCTTCATCTACAACATCCTGACGATGGGGCTGATCTTTCCGTGGACCTACCTGTGGGCACCGGGAGCCCTGCCGGGTGGCCAACTCGTGTGGGGGATCCTCCTTGCCGTGGTCCTGGAGATCCCGATCGCCCTGGCGTACGTCTGGCTGTCTACCGCGTTACCGCGATCCGGCGGCGACTATGTCTTCCAGAGCCGGGTGCTTGGTGGCGGCATCGCCTTCACGCTGGTCATGTCCGGATTCGTGATCTGGATCCTTCAGTGGGTGGCGCTGTCGGGCTGGCTCCTCAGCTACCTCGGATTCGCTGGTCTATTCCTGGGCCTGGGGGCGACCCTTGGGAATCAGACGTTCCTGGACTGGTCCGTCTGGTTCGCTGGACCGGGCATCGTGCCGGTCAGCATCGTCAACGCGTTCGTGGCGATGGTCATTCTGACCACCGGGTTCAAGAACTACGTCCGGCTTCAGCGCGTCATGTGGGTCGCGATCCTCGTCGCGTTCGGGACCATGCTCGTCGTGCTCGCGACGGCCACCGCGGCCAGCATCGCCGGGTCGCTCAATGCGTTCTCCTCGTCCCTTGGGGGTTCCGCCTCGTTCTACGAGGAAGCGCTCGCGGCGACGACCGCTGCGGGCGTCGACACGAGCCCACCGTTCAGCCTCCTGGCGACGCTGCTCATCGCCCCGATCGCCTGGACGTCGCTCCAGTGGGCGACATACTCCACACAGCAGAACGGCGAGATCAAGGACGCCCGCTCCTTCCGGAGCCAGTCCTTCATCATCGTCGGCTCCCTCATCGTGACGGGTCTGTTGCTGGCGCTCCTGGCGTTCGTCCTGGAGCGCGCCATCGGTACGGAATTCCTCTACGTCGCCGGTGCCGGCTACTGGTCCGGCGTGACGGAGGCGACCTTCAACGGCGTCTACCTGTGGCCGAACATCATCGCCATCGCGGTCGCCGGGAGCCCGATCGTGGTCCTCCTGATCAGCTTCGGGTTCATCATGAATGGCCATCAGATCGTCCACAACTGCTACATCGGGATGACCCGGGTCATGGTCGCCATGAGCCTGGACCGGCTGCTGCCCGAGTGGGTGAGTCGCGTGAGCGAGCGATTCCATACCCCCGTCAACGCGCACCTGACCTACTTTCTGGCCAGCATCCCGGTGATCATCCTTTACAACAACTTCGTCTACGGTGCCGGCGACGAAACGACGACCTGGGCGTCGGTGACCCTCGGAGTCACGTTCGCCTGTGGCTACGTGTTCGTCGCCACGGCGCTGGCTGGGGCGCTGTTGCCCTTCCGCGCCAAGGCGCTATACGACGCCTCGCCAGGATCCAGGTACACGATCGGCGGGTTCCCGGCGGTCACGCTGGTCGGGCTGCTTGGGTTCGTGACCGGATCGATCTTCCTGTTCCTGTTCGCGACCAACGCCGAACTGGGGCTCACCAGCGACCTCGCGTACACGATCGTCGGCGGAATCCTCATCTTCTCGGCGATCTGGTACGTCGTGACCAAGCTGGCGCGCCGCTCCGGTGGCATCAACGTCGAATATGCGTTCAAGGAGATCCCGCCGGAGTGAGCCTCGCTCGTTCCGAGTGATCCTTGCGGCCCGGACGGTGACCATCGTCCGGGCCGGTTATGCCCGGGCGTCCCGGAGTGCGATGGCTACTTGACCGTGAAGGAGACCGGAGGGGCGGCCCCATCGGCGGATTGGACCGTGTAGTTCCCGGGCTCCAGCTCGCCAAGATCGATGAGCGTGGCCTTGAAGGCGGCGATCTGGATACAGACGGCGTTCGGGTCGCTGGTGCCCTCGAAGAGCCCGATGGTGATCGACGTGCCTCGCTGCTTCACCTCGACGCGGTCCAGCACGTGGCAGGGCTCGACGCCGCTCACCCAATCGGCCTGGATGGTGACCTTACGGCCATCGACGATGGGAGTCAGGGCGGTGATCGAGACGGGACGGACGTTCTGCTGGCCGGGCTTGGGGAGGATGAACTGCGGCTGGGGCTGGCCGGGATCGACGCTGCCGTTGACGGGCGGCGGGGTGATCGTCGTGTCCGGAGGGGTCGTGGCGGCGGGCGGGGTCGGTGAGGTGCCTGCGGAACAGGCACCAGCGAGGAGGCCGGCGGCGAGGGTGAGGCCGATGAGGTGCGGGGTGCGTATCGTCTTCATGGCTAGTGGACGGCGGCGAGCGACGCGGGGTTCCGGCCGACCCGGCGGCCTCAGACGGCGCGCAGCCAGTCCTCGAGGTCGGGACCGTCCAGCGCCGCCGCCGCGCGCCCCCAGCGCTCCTCCGCCCAGCCGGTGAAGTCGTAATCGATCGTGGAGATACGGGCCTGGATGGCGGCCCACAGCGTCCAGCCCACGTCAGACATGATCATCTGGAGGCGCATCCTGGCGAGCAGCGCAGGGGAGGCGTCGCCGAAATACGCGGCGCACAGCTCCGCGACCTGGTCGTCGTCAAATCCCAGTTCCTGGCACGTGTTGCCCAGCTCGAAGGCTGGGTCGTTGGTGCCGCTGTACTCGTAGTCCACGAGCCACAGGCGCTCGCCGTCGTCCAGGTAGTTCTCGGCCAGCAGGTCGTTGTGGCACGGCGCGGGTGGCAGCGGGTGGACCGCCAAGGCCGCCTCGATCCGCGGGATCCGGTCCATCCGATCGCGATACCCGGCCGGGATCGGGATGTGGCGTTCGTCGACGAGCGCGAGATACCGCTCGGTCAGGCGGAACATGTCGAAGTCGTCCCGGAAGTGCGGACCGGCATGGAGTTGGCGGAGGGTCTCGGCGATGCGCGTGGGCATGCCGGGGGCGCCCAGGGTCTCGACCGACAACGTGGTCGCCGGCAGCCATTCGAGGACGAAGACATCCCACTCGGGGAGGGCGAACAGGACGTGCGGCGAGACCCCGGCCGCCGCCGCCGCCCGGGTGTTGTGGAGCTCGTTCGACCGATCGACGGCCAGGAGTTCCGTGGCGGCGCCAGGGATGCGCACGAAATGGGGTGTCCCGTCCACATCCACCCGGTAGTTCGTGTTGGTCAGCCCGGCGGGGACACGCTCCGCAGTGACCGATCTACCCGCCCAGGCCGGGATCGTCGCGATGACCTGCTCGATCGTTGGTGCCACCCGTCCCTCCTCATCGGAGCCTAGCGCAGCCGCTACCCTGTGGTCTGTCGATCCGAGCATGAGGAGCGGGAGCGAAGACGCGGTGGATCACGCCCGAGCGGTCATCATCGGCGGCGGCGTCGGCGGGACGTCCATCGCCTATC
>JANONZ010000023.1:0-1978 GCA_031421095.1 Thermomicrobiales bacterium | reverse complement strand
GTGACCACGGCGATCGCCGGTCGCGACAATCCGCGCCTGGCGAGTTCCAGGGCGGTGCCGTTCTCGAGGATGCAGAACAACCGGAACTGGTCACGCCGCGGTCCCTGGGCCCGGACTTCGTAGAATCCGCGCATCCCGCCGTGCATCACTTCCCACCGGCCACCGCCCGAGTAGCGTGGCGGCGGCGCCTCGGCGACATCGTCGAGTACGGCGACAAGTTGCGCGCTCACCTTCACTGGGCAACCATCGAGGAAGTCGTCCGCCGGGCAGCCGCCATCGGTCGTCCGGTAGTAGATGACGTCCCAGCCATCGGGTCTGGGAGATGCCGGCAAGGTGCGTCAGGCTTCGGCGGGGGCGGTGCGCGGGGCTCGACGTCGCCGTACCTTGCGCCGAGGCACGATCTGGATTTCGGCGTCGAGGGCAGCCGCGAGAGCTGCCACGGTCCGAAGCTCGGGGTTTACCTCCGCGGTAAACAGCCGCCTGACGACCGCGTCGTTGCGACCGATCTCCCGCGCGAGATCTGCCTTCGACAGTCCGGCACTGATGCGCAGGTCATCGAGTCGTTGCATGACGGCGTTCACCTGCGCCAGCTCCTGACGGGTGCGCTCGTACTCGGCCTGGAACTCCGGGTCCTGGAGGCGCTCGCTGGTGCGTCGCCTGTGGTGGCTGGTATCGAGCACGATAGAGGCCTCCGTATCGCTTATGCCACGGATACCGTAGCACGAGTGCTACGGTATCGTCAACCCTTGACACACTGTCACCCGCCTTCGGCTCGAACAGCTCGGAAACCCGAGTCGTCACCGAAGTGGAAGTAGATGTGTCCGCTCAGCGAACCGTCCTGCTGCAGCACAGCCCAGCCACGACCGCTGGCTCTATCCCCATCGTCGTCACCGTCCCAGGTGAACTCGACAGACGGGCGCCCGTCGCGCTCGCCGTTGGCGCAATCCATCGAGCCTTCGACCGCGATGAACCGGAACTGGCCGGTGCGGTCCCTTTGGAACTCGATGAAAGCGGGACCCAGGAGGTCGATCGCCTCGAGATCCCAGGGCACCATCTCCACGATCCGCCACCGACCTGTCGCGTTCATGCTCCTGGATGAGACCAGCATGGTCGCCGTCGGTACAATGCGGCTGAAGGTCGAGCCGAAGGAAGCGACGTACTCCTCGGAGCTATCCCCATGGATCTCCCCATCCGCTTCTTTAGCACGCCGAGCGGTGCCCGTATTGCGTACGCCACGATCGGCGAGGGGCCGCCCCTGGTGTGGTGCCCAAAGTGGATCTCTCACCTCGAACGGCTGTGGGCCCACTCCGCCTTCCGAAGCTTCATGCGGACGCTGGCCGGCCGGCACACCGTCGTCCTCTACGACCGCCACGGATGCGGTCTCTCGGACCGCGATCGGACGGACTTTTCGCCCGCCGCAGACGTCGCCGTCCTCGAGGCTTTGGTCGATCACCTGGAGCTCGCGCGGTTCGCCCTCGTCGGCGTTTCGGCCAGCGGACCACACACGATTGCCTACGCGGCGCGTCATCCGCAACGTGTGACCCACCTCATCTGCTACGGCACGTGGGCGCGGTTCGACGAAGCTGCACGCGATCTATCCGAGGCCACGCGAGCCATGCTGCGCGATCACTGGGGTGTCGGCTGGAGACTGCTGACCGATCGCTACATCCCCGGGGCAGACGAGGCGACCCACCAATGGTTCGCGGCACTGCAGCGCGACGCTGCGACGCCGGAAACGGCGGACGAGTTGCGCCTCGCCGGACTCAACACGGACGTGAGCGAGCTCGCCGTTCGGGTCGCAGTCCCGGCCACGGTCATCCACCGACGCGCTGACCTCGGACTGCCAGTCGAGTTCGGCCGGCAGCTGGCGGCGTTGATTCCCGGCGCCACATTCGTCCTGCTCGAGGGCGACAACCACCTCCCGTGGTTCGGGGACGCGCCATCCGTCCTGCGCGCCATCGCCGCCGCCCTCGGAGAC
>JANONZ010000022.1:0-2089 GCA_031421095.1 Thermomicrobiales bacterium | reverse complement strand
CCCAGGCGACCGTGGGGCGTTCGCCGGCGGGCGTCCGGTCGTCGAGCGCCTCGATTCCGGCCGAGCCGCCGAGGAGGACGATCTCGTCCCCCTGGACGTGCGCGAGGCCGCCGATCGGGGCCCGGCAACCGCCGCCGCTCGCGCGGAGGAAGGCCCGCTCCGTCTCGACCGTGGCCCGCGTCGCGGGGTCGTCGAGCTGCGAAACCCACGACCGGCTGAGGTCGTCGTCCGCCCGGCACTGGACCGCCAGCGAACCCTGGCCGGGCGCCGGCGGCACGACGTCGGGCGGCAGGACCATCCCGATCCGACCGGCGAGGCCCAACCGGGCGAGCCCAGCGACCGCGAGGATGAGCGCGTCGGTCTCGCCTGTATCGAGGCGGTGCAGCCGGGTGTCGACGTTGCCGTGGAGCGGGTGGACGCGCAGGTCCGGCCGGCACGCCCGGAGGAACGCCGTCCGCCGCGGGCTGTCCGTGCCCACCCGGCTGCCGACGGGCAGCGTGTCCAGGGTCAGGCCGGGCTCACGCCCCACGAGGGCGTCGCGCGGATCATGCCGCTGCGGATAGGCGGCGATCGCCAGGCGAGGGTCCTCGGTCGTGGGAACGTCCTTCGCGCTGTGGACCGCCAGATCCACCTCGCCCGCGAGCAGGGCGGTCTCGAGCGCCCCGACGAACGCTCCCTCTCCCCAGGTCGTATCGGGCGGGCGCTGGTCACCGAGCGTCCGGATGGTGACGAGCTCCACGGGGACGCCGAGGGCGCGCAGCGCGTCGGCGATCATGCCGGACTGGGCGAGCGCAAGGGCGCTGGCCCGGGTGCCCAGCCGGAGGGGACGCACGGCGCTCACAGCCCGAAGAGGTCTCGGGCGGCGCGCTCCAGGTCTCCGCTCGTGTCCTTGTTGAGCGCCGCGAGGGGCGCGTGGAGGATCCCCGCAACGAGCCGGTGGGTCATCTGCTCGATGAGCTCGCGTTCCTCCGTCGGGAGGTCCGACAGGCGTCGCAGGAGCCAGTCGAGCTCCTCCCGGCGATGTGCCTCGGCCGTCTCGGCCATCGCCTGGATCGCCGGCACCGCGTCGCGGGTCCGCAGCCACTGGCAGTAATCGCGGCCGCTATCCGAGACGATGCCCTCGAGCCGCCGCCGAAGACGGTCGTGCGGCTCGGCCTCGGGCGTCTGCGCCAGGTCGTCCACCGAGACGAAGCGGTCGCCGAGGGCGGCCTGGAGGTCCGCGGAGACCGATGGCGGCGAGGACAGGTCGACGACGCCCGCGCCGCTCGCGGCCAGCCTCGCTGCGTCCCCGGCACCAAGCAGCCAGGTCCCGGACAGGGCGATGATCGCGCCGTCGACCCGGGGTAGGACATCGTCCGTGTCGAACGGGATCGCCGTTCCGCCGACCTCCTGGGCGAGGGCCGAGGCGCGCTCGTCGGTCCGGCTCGTCACGACCACCCGGGCGCCACGGCGACAGGCCGCGAACACCGCCAGGCGGCCCATCCGGCCGACCCCGGCGACCAGGATCGTCCGGCCCTCGAGCGACCCCGCGTCGCGGGCGATCCGCTCGAGGGCGACGTCGGCGAGCGATCGCGGTGAGCCGGCGAACCAGGTGTGGGCCCGACGGCCGGCCCGGAGGGCGACCTGGAAGAGCCGCTCCAGGACCGGATCGAGGGGCAGCTCGGCATGCCGCGCGGCGATCGTCTCGCGGAGCTGGTGGAGGATCTGGTCTTCGCCCAGGACGGCGCTGTCGAGCCCGCAGGCGACCGAGATCAGGTGGCGCGCCGCGTCCACGTCCTCGAGCCGCTCGCCCCCCGCCGGGAGCTCCGGCAGCGGCCGGTCCCCGTACGAGCCCGGCGCGACGTAGAGCTCGACGCGATGGCAGGTATGGACGACGATCGTGCCCGCGCTCGGCTCGAGCATCGCGAGCTCCGCCGCGAAGGCCTCGCGCCGGTCGCTCGGCACCCGGCGGGCGTGGGCGACGAGGGCGACGACCGTGGCGGGCGGCGCGCCGACGCCGTGGGTCGATGCGGCGATCGCGAGGGTCATGGGTGGATCACCTCGAGAGCCGTCGACCCGCGCTCGGGCGGCGCGGCCATGGCGCACGGGG
>JANONZ010000021.1:0-8653 GCA_031421095.1 Thermomicrobiales bacterium | reverse complement strand
GCGGCCGCATCGGCGGCCAACGACGGTGGCAGCATGCTGACGGGGGCCTGATGGGTACCCCCGTCCTGTCCGTCCGGGACGTCCACACCTTCTATGGCAGCATCCACGCCCTGCGCGGGATCTCGCTCGAGGTGGAACAGGGCGAGATCGTCGCGTTGATCGGTGGCAACGGGGCCGGCAAGAGCACCACGCTCAACACGATCAGCGGACTCGTCCGACAGCGCAGCGGCCAGGTCCTGCTGAACGGCGAGGACCTGGCTCGGTTCGCCGCCCACGAGATCACGGCCAAGGGCGTCGTCCAGGTCCCGGAGGGTCGCCGCATCTTCGCCCGGCTGACGGTGACCGAGAATCTCAGGATGGGGGCGTTCATCGTGTCGGACAAGGCGGTCGTCGCGGAACGGACCGAGCGGGCCTTCGAGATGTTCCCCCGCCTGAAGCAGCGCCAGAACCAGGTCGCCGGCACCCTCAGCGGTGGCGAGCAGCAGATGCTGGCGATGGGTCGCGCGCTCATGTCGGATCCCAAGGTCCTGCTGATGGACGAGCCCTCGATGGGCCTCGCCCCAGTGCTGGTCGACCAGATCTTCGACACGATCCGCCAGCTGCACGAGAGTGGCACGACGATCCTGCTGGTCGAGCAGAACGCCCGGAAGGCGCTCCAGATCGCCGACCGCGGCTACGTCATCGAGACCGGCCGGATCGTCCTCGCGGAGCGAGCCGAGAACCTGCGCGACAACGAGATGGTCCAGAAGGCGTACCTCGGCATCGCCTGATCCGTGCTGACCCGATGGACCTGGGACTGACGGGCGCCCGGCCGCTTCAGCGGTAGGCCGGCTCGCGGGTCATCTGGTAGGCGGCACGAGCCAGGATGGTCAGACCGATCCCGGCCAGCCAGAGGCCCGGGCCATTGGTGAAGACCTGCGCCGGCTGCGTGAACTGGAACGCCCCGATGATCGCCAGTTCGATGATCCGCCACGCGAATGCCAACCAGCCGGCGGTCGCGAGGAACGCGAACGACAACCATCGATCGAGAACGACCGGTCGGTCGCCGGCGGCGTATGGCAAGGTCACCAGGGCCAGACTGGCGACGCCGACCAGGAAGACGACGATGCCGCTGCCATCCAGGCCGTTCCCGCTCTCCGTCGGGATCCCGGGCGTGCCGCCCACCTGCCACCACGGCAAGACGCAGCCAAGCACGATGATGGGTCCGGCCAGAGCCGCCATCCGACGCCCGGCTCCGAGGGCGCGCCGATGCATCGTCATCGGGTCTGGACGCCGGAATATACCTCCGGCCTGAGCACGCCGACATAGCGCAGGTTGCGGTAGAGCTCACCGTAGTCCAGCCCGTAACCGACCACGAACTGGTCCGGGATCGTGAAGCCCGTGTAGTCGACCTGGATCTCCACCAGGCGGCGGGCCGGCTTGTCGAGCAAGGTGCAGATGCGGAGCGAGGCAGGCGCCTTGCCACGCAGGTAACGGATCAGGTAGTTCAGGGTCAGGCCGGTGTCGATGATGTCCTCGACGATGAGCACGTCCTCATCGGCGACGCTTGCCGAGAGGTCCTTCAGGATCCGGACGAGACCCGACGACTCGGTGACCGTCCCGCCGTACGAGCTGACCTCCATGAGGTCGATCCGGACCGGGATGTCGATGGCGCGCATGAGATCCGCCATGAATGGCAGAGAGCCCTTCAGGACGGAGACGAGGGTCAGCCGGCGGCCGCGGTAGTCGGCACTGATGCGTGCCCCGAGCTCGCGCACCTTGGCTGCGATCTCTTCCTCGGTCAGGAGGATCTCGGCGACGTCCGCATGCAGGTCGACGGGTTGGCTCATGGTCGGGTCGTTGGTCCTTCGCTGACTGCGTTCGCGCTGACGGGACGGGGATCTGCCGTACGCGCCCGACGGCGCGATCGGCGTTCGGTGGCTGGGACAGTCCGGGCGGGCTCGGCATACCCGAGTTCGGGGGACGTCTCGGATCGGGGCGTCGGATCGTGCGGCGTGGCGACCTGCCCGGACGTGCCGGACAGTCCGTCGGCCAACGCGTGCCTGCCGTATTTCAGCATGAGGGCGCGGAAGTCGCGCTGGTAGAAGAGCTTGATGTCGATGTCCGGATAGAGCTCGCGCAATCGGCGCAGCTTGCGATTCTTCTTGCGCGCAAGCTTCTGGCGGAGCGTGGTCAGCTCCAGGTAGAGATCCAGATCCGGCAGGTAGAAGTCGGGCGAGAAGCTTTCGACGACGTCGCCGTCAAGATTCCACAGGATCGGGAAGGTGTTCGGCTCGTACTCCCAGCGCATGGCGTAGAAGTCGAGGATGCGCGACATCTCCGCCTCGCTGGCATGAGCGAACGGCACGCTCATCGGTCCACGTCGGGGAGGTGGTCCCGGCGAGCGAGGATCCGGGTCCGTCCGGTCGGGACGGTCGTACCGCAGACGGTGCACGTGACGCCGTCCGGGAGCGAGCGTAGACGATCGCGGGGATCCATCGGCGGCCAGTCTACCGGACGGAAGCCCGCCGCGGGCTGGCGTGGCAGGTGGTCGATACCCCCAGGGAGTATGATGCGGGCGATCGACGCCGCATGGCGCCAGCGAAGAGGATCCCGACCGCCCATGAGTCCCACCGACGGGCGTCGCAATGCTGCCCCGCCCGACCCGAGCCACTTCCGCCACAGCTACTCAAAGGACAAGGCGCAGCTCGTCCGTCGCCTGTCGCGCATGGAGGGACAGGTCCGCGGCATCGCCCGGATGATCGAACGCGAAGAGTACTGCGTCGACATCCTGCAGCAGACCGCAGCCCTCCGCGCGGCGGTCGATGCGCTGTCCATCCTTGTCCTCGAGGACCATGTCAGTGGCTGCATCCGCACGGCCGCGGAGCAGGGCAAAGCCGACGAGTACGTCGACGAGGTCATCGACGTCGTGCGGCGAACGCTCGGTCGACCGGTGCGCGGCGCCACCCGCTCCACCTGACGGAACCGCCCGGTTATCCACGAATCGGGAGCCGCCGGACAGATTGGTGGAAAACCCCGTTGACGCGGCCCTTGCCGGACCATTACCGTCCGGCATCCGCACCAGGGTCGACGCCAGGGTAACGCGGTCCGCGAGGGGCACGGGGGAACCCGGCCAGGAACCGGACGGACCGGGGAAGACCGAAGCCGCGCCTGCGGTGCGAGACGATGCCGACGCCGGGAGCGGCGCCGCGCGGACGGACGGCACGCGAACCAAGGAGGCGTGTCGTGGTCGTATCGCGTGAGCCGCTCCCGACGCGCGTCGATGCGACCAGCCCGCTCCTCTCAGCGTATGTGGACGCGCTCGACGCCGGCCTGAGCGCCCTCTCGCTGACCCTGGAGCCAGCGGCACGAGGCGCGATCGACGGCCACGCGCGCCTCCTGCTGGCCTGGACCCAGGCGATCAACCTGACCGCGATCCGCGATCCGGCCGCGGTCGCCGTCGCCCATGTGGTCGACAGCCTGAGCGGCCTGACCGTGCTGCGCGAACGGGGCGTGGACCGGTTCATCGACCTGGGTTCGGGCGGCGGCTACCCCGGCTTGCCGCTCGCCGTTGCCCTGCCGGCCGCGCGGGCACTCCTGCTGGAGCCGGTCGGCAAGAAGGCACGATTCCTGGCGACGGTCACCGAAGCCACCGGGCTCAGCGGGAAGGTCGAGGTGGCGCCCGTCCGGGCAGAGGCCCTGGCGGCCGATCGACGCCACCGCGGTCGCTGGCCGGCCGTGACCGCACGTGCGGTCGCCAGCCTGGCCGACCTCGTCGAGCTGTCCTTCCCGCTGCTCACCCGCGATGGGGTCCTGGTGGCCTGGAAACGGGGCGACCTCGGAGCGGAACTGGCCGCAGCGCAGCACGCGATCCATGCGCTTGGTGGCGGCACGCTCGAGGTACGCCCTGTGACCGTTCCGGGGCTCCTCGACCATCGCCTCGTCATCATCACCTCGTCCGGTGATGCCTCCGCGGACTACCCGCGCGACCCGACCGCGCGCAAGCGGCGGCCATGGTAGGCGATGCGCTGCTAGATTCAGTCCTGTGCGCATAGCTGTCGTCTCGGACATCCACAGCAACCTGCTCGCCCTGGACGCCGTTCTGGCCAAGGCCGGCTCGGTCGATGCGATCTGGCATCTCGGGGATGTCGTGGGTTACGGCCCCGAGCCGGACGCCGTCGTCGAGCGCCTGGCCGGTCTCGGCGCCGTTGGTGTCCGAGGCAACCATGACGCCGCCGCCGCCGGGCTGATCGATATCGAATGGTTCAACCCGGAGGCACGGGCGGCCATGGAGTGGACGCGCGGCATCATCTCGGAGACGACACGAGCCTGGCTGGCCGCGCTCCCGCTCCGCCGCGCCGAGGTCGATTACACGCTTGTCCACGGGAGCCCACGTGACCCGATGTGGGAGTACGTCACGTCGGCTGCCCTGGCCCGGGCCGGGTTGTCTGCCATCGCCACGGAGCACGGCCTGCACGGCCACACCCACGTCCCGATCGCCTTCACGATGGTCGACGGCCGGATGCGCACGTTGACGCCACGCCCGGGCAACACGGTCGCGCTCGGCGAAGGCCGAACTCTGCTCAACCCGGGCAGCGTCGGCCAGCCACGTGACGGCGATCCAGCCGCAAGCTACCTCATCCTGGACCCGGAGCGGCAGGTCGCCAGCTGGCACCGCGTCGCCTACGATATCCGCGCGGTCCAGGCCGCGATGCACGACGTGGGCCTTCCGGCGCGACTGGCCGCGCGGTTGAGCCATGGCCTGTACGGCGCCCGGATGATCGGAGGTCGGCGGCCCATCCAGGGCCGCAAGCCAGGAGATCGACGCGTCCGCGTGGAGCGGCCGCACGCGCCCTACTTCCGGTACACGGGCCCGGGTCAGCTCACGGCCAAGCAGGCGGCCAGTACCCCGACGAGTGGGACCGGGAAGCTGTTCGCCTCGCTCCGGGCGGTTCTCTTCGGCCGTCCGCTGGCCAGCGAGGACGAACTCGGCGAACGCCTGCCCAAGAAGAAGGCACTGGCCATCTTCAGCTCGGACGCCATCAGCTCGTCCGCCTATGCGACCGACGAGATCCTCCGCGTCCTGATCCTGGGCGGGGCGGCAGCGCTGGCCCTCGGCCTGGAAGTCAGCATCGCCATCAGCATCCTGCTGGTGGTCGTGGCGATCAGCTACCGCCAGATCTGCATCGCCTACCCGACCGGCGGCGGTTCGTACTCCGTCTCGCGCAGGAACATCGGCCGGAAGGCCTCGCTGGTCGCCGCTTCGGCCCTGCTGATCGACTATGTCCTGACGGTCGCGGTGTCCACCTCGGCCGCGGTCGAACAGATCACCTCGGCCTTCCCCGGCCTCATCGACTGGCGGGTGTTCATCGGGGTCGGGGCGATCGGCCTGATCACGGTCGGCAACCTTCGGGGCCTGCGCGAGGCGGGCAACATCTTCGCCATCCCGACCTACCTGTTCGTGTTCTCCGCCCTGCTGATGATCGCCGTCGGATCGTTCCGGATCATCGTGCTCGGGGAGCACGGCGAATTCGCCCCGGACCTGGCGGAGCAGGTCGGCGGCACGTTCCAGCCGCTGACCGCGATCCTCCTGCTGCGGGCCTTCGCGGCAGGTGCGGTGGCCCTGACCGGCACGGAGGCGATCGCCACCGGCGTGCCTGCGTTCAAGCCACCCGAGCCGAAGAACGCCGCGACGACCCTTGCGATGATGGCGGCCCTGCTCGCCATCCTGTTTGTCGGCATCACGTTCCTGGCCGTCAACCTCGGGATCACCCACACCGGGTTCCCGGAACGCCAGACCGTCACCTCCCAGGTCGCCCGCGCCGTCTACGGCAACGGCATCCTGTTCTACCTGTTCCAGGCGTTCACGGCACTCCTGCTGTTCCTGGCCGCCAATACCAGCTTCAACGCGTTCCCGCGGCTGCTGGCGCTCCTGGGGCGGGACGGACACATGCCCCGCCAGTTCGCCCTGCGCGGCGATCGGCTGGCCTTCTCGTATGGGATCGTGATCCTGGCCGCCGTGGCGGCGCTGCTGGTCGTCGCCTTCCGCGGCGAGACGCACGCGCTGATCCCGCTCTACGCGGTGGGCGTCTTCATCGACTTCACGATCGGCCAGAGCGGCATGGTCCGACACTGGCTGCGCGAGCGATCACCGGGCTGGCGACGACGGTTGTCGATCAACGCGTTCGGTGCGACGCTGACCGGCGTCGTGGCGATCGTCGTGACGACGGTCAAGTTCGTGGACGGGGCGTGGCTCGTCCTCGTTGTGATCCCGGTCCTGGTCGCGATGATGTCGTTCATCTTCCGCCAATACGAAGCGCAGGCGGAGGAACTGCATGTCCGCGATGACGGTGTCCTGCCCGGGCCACATCGTGCACAGCGAGTGGTCATCCCGGTCAACGGCATCAACCGGGCGGTCATCCAGGCGATCAACTTCGGGCGCGCCTTCGGAACGGACCTGCGAGCCGTCTACGTCACGGACGACATGGACGCGGCGGAGGTCCTGCGCCGGCGCTGGGCCCGACAGCTGCCGGATGTCACGCTCGTCGTCGTCGAGTCCCCGTACCGCGCGGTGATCTCGCCGGTGGTGGCCTACCTGGATGTCCTGGACCAGGCTTGGCCGCCGGATCAGGAGACCCCGATCACGATCGTCGTGCTGCCGGAATACGTGGCTCGCCACTGGTGGGACCGATTGCTGTATAACCAGACGGCCAAACGCCTCAAGGCTGCCCTCGTCGGCCGCGAACATACGGTCATCGCCGACGTTCCCTACCGTCGCGGCAACTGACCGACCGAATGCCCGGCCACCTATCGGAGTCCTCGTGATCGGAGGAAGACGACCGATCAAGGGTCGCAAGCCGGCGGACCGACGTGTCCGCGTCGAGCGTCCACACTCGCCCTACTTCCGCTATACCGGCCCCGGCCAGTTGGTGGCCAAACCGGCCGCCAGCGTCGCCCTGACGCCGGCCGGCCGATTCGTCGCACAGGCCCGGGCGGTCCTGTTCGGGCGCCCCCTGGCCAGCGAGGAGGAGATCGGCGAGCGTCTCCCCAAGCGCAAGGCTCTGGCGATCTTCAGCTCGGATGCCATCAGTTCGTCCGCCTACGCCACGGAGGAGATCCTGCGGGTCCTGCTCGTGGCCGGGGCGTCCGCGCTGCTCCTGTCCATCGAGGTAGCGATCGCCATCGCGATCCTGCTCGCGGTCGTGTCCGTGTCATATCGCCAGGTCTGCCGGGCCTACCCGAACGGTGGTGGCGCGTACATCGTGGCGAGGACCAATCTTGCACCGATCATGGGCCTGGTCGCGGCGGCGGCGCTCCTGATCGACTACGTCATGACCGTGGCCGTATCCACCGCCGCTGCGATCCACCAGATCCAGTCCGTCATCCCGGAGGCGTACGACTACCGCATCGTCATCGCGTTCATTTCGATCTCGCTCATCACGGTCGCCAACCTTCGGGGCCTGCGCGAGTCGGGCAACATCTTCGCCGTTCCGACCTACCTGTTCGTGGGCCTGGCCCTCGTGATCGTCGCCATCGGGCTGGTCAACATCATCGGCGGCACGGTGGTCCCGGTCGCACCGCAACCCGATGCGGTGCCGTTCCCGAACCCACCCGAAGCGCTCGGGATCCTGCTCCTGCTGAAGGCGTTCGCCGGCGGCTCGGTGGCCCTGACCGGCGTCGAGGCGATCGCCAACGGGGTGCCCGCCTTCAAGCCACCGGAAGCGAAGAACGCGGCCAACACGATGACCGCGATGGCCATCCTGCTCGGGATCCTGTTCATCGGCCTGACCCTGTTCGCCGTCCAGTATGGCCTCCGCCCGACCGAGGACGGCGGATCCTCCGTCGTGGCGCTCGCGGCCGAGACGGCCTTCGGCGAGGGCTCCGCCCTGTTCGTGACGTTCGCCACGAGTACCGCGCTGATCCTGTTCCTGGCCGCCAACACCAGTTTCAACGCCTTCCCGCGCCTCGCCGCGATCCTGGCCGAGGACGGCTACATGCCGCGCCAGTTCTCGTTCCGCGGCGATCGTCTGGCCTACTCCTGGGGGATCGTCCTGCTGGCGGCCATCGCATTCCTCCTCCTGTGGGCGTTCGGTGGCGACACGCATGCGCTGATCCCGCTCTACTCCGTGGGCGTGTTCCTGTGCTTCACGCTGAGCCAGGTCGGCATGGTCCGCCATTGGCTGCGCGGACGCGATGCCGGCTGGCGCTGGCGGATGATCGTCAACGCCGCCGGGGCCGTGCTGACCGCCGTCGTCCTGGGTGTCGTGGTGTTCGAGAAGTTCGAGGACGGCGCGTACCTGGTGGTCATCCTCGTCCCGCTCCTGGTGACGATGATGCTGTTCATCCATCGCCAGTACGACCGCTCGCGGCGGGAATTGGCCATCCGCCCGGACCTGATCTTCCAGCCTCCACACCGCGACCAACGGGTCGTCATCCCCATCCCCGGATTGACCCGAGCCGTCGTCCAGGCCATCAACGTGGCGCGCTCCATCGACGACGACGTCCGGGCGGTCTACATCACCGAGGATCCGGAGTCCGCAGCCCAGGTTCGGGCGGACTTCGAGCGCCAGATCCCGGGCGTCCCACTGGTCGTGGTGGAATCGCCGTACCGAGCACTGGTCGGGCCCCTGCTCGCCTACCTGGATGTCCTCGATGCGGCCTGGCCGCCAGACCA
>JANONZ010000020.1:0-2856 GCA_031421095.1 Thermomicrobiales bacterium | reverse complement strand
GTCCTGTGAGCGCGAGAGCAGCAGGACCAGCGCGACACCCGTGATCGTCAGCATCGCGATGGACCCCGCGATGCCCAGCGGCCCGGAGATGGGCAGGAGGGCCCCGATCTCCGGCGTCGGTGGCACGGCGGCCAGGATGTTGAGTGTGAAGACGATCCCGAACGCGAGGCCCAGCCAGCGCATCCGGATGTCGGGCATCAGCAGCAGCAGGAAGATGAGCGCGCCGTACGAATAACGCTCGTGCATGGAGGTCAGAAAACTGAAGGAGACCAGCGTCGCGGACGCCAGGCCCAGGATGAGTGTTCGCGGCCGAGGGTCGCGTGCGATAGCCAGAGCGACCAGCAGGGAGAGCAGCGCCGTCACGGCATAGCCCACGTGGCGGAGCGCGAGCGGCCCCAGGAAAGCGATGTCGTCGGCGATGAACGTTCCGCCGGTCGCCAGCTCCTGGACCAGCCACCAGGCGTTCCAGGCCCGCAGGGAGAGGATCGCGAAGACGCCACTCTGGTATTGAGCCAGGTTGCCGAGGTAGGCGATCGGGCCGCCGGCCGGGATGAACGGCAGCCACAGGACGACGATGACGCCCAGGCCGATGACCGCTGCCCGCGCGACCTCGCGCCAGCCACCGGTCGCCCAGAACCAGGCCGCGAACGGCAGGATGAACGGGAGCGCCTGCGGCTTCGTCATCAGGGAGACCGCGACCAGGGCCGCCGCCGGCCCGTTCCGGCCGTTGATCGCAAACACGACCGCACCCAGCGCGGACAGCAGGTAGACGGACTCGTACTGGCCCCACCACGCGCTGATGAGGATCACGGCCGGGTGGAGGACGATCGCGATCGCCGCGACGACGGCCCAGCGTGGATGATCCCGCAACGCGTGGCCGGCGAGCAGGGCGAGTCCGATGTCGGCGATGGAGGCGGGTGTCCGCATGAGCGCCCGGATGCCGGGATCCGAGGCATCGGTCGCGAACCGGAACGCGGGTTCGATGGCTGCCAGCGCACCCCAGATGAGCGCCATGACCGGCCCGAAGGTCAGAACCTGGTCGTACGCGCTGGGCAGCCCGTTGACCGCGATGCCGTGGACCCACAGCACGAATTGATCGATATCGGAGCGGAAGCCGTCGACCGGCAGGAGGACCGTCCGGATGGCGATGCCGATGCCCACGCCAACCACAAGGAGCACGAGCTGTCGCGGGGAGAGGCGACGGGATTCGATGGGCCCGCCGTTCGACAGAGCCGCGCGCGCCGCGGCGGTCACCGGGTCAGACGCGGCCGGACGCCCAATACCGTTCGGCCGCGCCACTGACGCCGCCAAACTCGGCGAGCGTTCGACCGTAGGCGCGGACGGCGTCGGCCATCTGGATCTTGCCGTCGAACAGTCGTTCCAGCTGGCTCTCATAGAGGCTGATGCCCATGATCTTGCGCTCGATCTGGTCTGTGATGTCGGCGAACTCCGGGATCACGCTGATGTCGGCCGGGAGCGCGGCCAGCGGATCGAATCCCAGGTCCTCCAGGCGCTTGAAGTCGTTCCACCAGGCGTACGGGAAGTCCTCGTAGAACGTGACCATCCCGGCGTAATCCGGCCCGGGCATGACCCAGCGACGGGGCTCCTGGAGCATCCGGATGCCGACCTCGCGGCAGAGCTGGTGATCCACGTGTCCGCCGACACCCAGCGGCAGATAGACCTTCTGGGGCTCCAGCCGGTCGATCTCCTGGCGGAGCAAGTCGTACGGCGCATCATCGTCGGGACGTGGCACGCCCAGCAGTTCGTCGTCGCCTTCGTACCCGCGGAACACGGCATCGGGCAGGTCCAGGTAGACGATCGACGCCTCGGCGAAGTAGGCGAACCGCTCATCCTCCACCCGCCGTCGGGCCATCAGGTCGCCGGCCGCCGCGGCATCGACCAGATCGTCCGTGTAGACGGCGCCCTGGGTGGACAGGTCGTCCATCACGGGCTGCTCCGCGATCGATTCGTTGCGGACGCTCGCTCGGCGATACCACGATGAGCGTTGCCAGAACCGCTTTGCGGCGGCGTCCGCGTCAACCTGCGTGGCGTCCAGCCGTTCCTCGCTTGCGGCCCAGGAGGGGACAAGCGCAGCCGTCGGCCAGTCCGCCTGGATGGCGCTTCGGTTGAACGCTTCGGTGGCTGGCCACATCGTCTTGGAACCGAACCCGAGCGCCTCGCGCTGATACGGCGTCAGGCGTCCGGACGCGCCGTCGCCGGAGAAGACGGTCAGGATCGTGACGTTCTGGCCCAACTCGCGGAGACTCGCGATCAGTCCGCCGCAGGAGAGGGCGACGTCGTCCGGATGCGGTGCGACAAAGACGTGGGTCATGGCCGGCCGAGTATACCGAGCCACCGCCGGCTCTCGCGGGCAGCGCGCGTCACGGTTCGTCGTCCTCGAAGCCACCTGGACCGATGAGCGGCACGAAGACGCAACCGCCCTCAGTCCGATCGAGCCACTCGTTGCCGCGCCTCGTGACGACGGTGAGCACCTGCCGATCGCGCGGTCCGACCGGGATGACGAGGCGGCCCCCATCGTCCAGTTGTTCGCGCAGCGGGTCCGCGATCGCCGGTGCCGCGGCCGTGACGATGATCCCGTCCCACGGGGCGCCGGCGGCATCGCCCAGGCTGCCGTCCGCCTCGCGGATGGTCACGGACCCGGCGAACTCCAGGGCTTCGATCCGGGCGCGCGCCGCTGGGATGAGCGCCGCCTGTCGCTCGAGTGACGTGACCTCCGCACCGAGCCATGCCAGGACCGCCGCCTGGTAACCGGAGCCTGTCCCGATCTCCAGGATCCGGTCGCCGGGCTGGACCTCCAGCAGCTCCGTCATCCTTGCGACCATGAACGGTTGGCTG
>JANONZ010000019.1:0-1709 GCA_031421095.1 Thermomicrobiales bacterium | reverse complement strand
CCATAAAGAGATCGAGCACCGATGCGCCCGGCTGCGGTATCCAGGCCGCGACGTACACCACCGACATGCCAACGTTCTCCGCGGCGATGGTCGAGACGGTGAAGCCTCCGAACGAGTGACCGACCAGCACAACGTCGGCCGCGTCATCGGGGAGTACGGCGCGCACGGCGGCTGCGTACTGCACCAAGGTCGCCGCGGCATCGTCACATGGCAGGTCGACGGTGATCACTGCGTGGCCGGCCGACTCCAACGGCTCGACCAGGGGTTCCATCTCGGCGGGCGAGCCCCAGGCTCCGTGAACGATGACGAACGTCGACAAGCTGACATCCTCCGCGGTGGATGATACGCGCGGCACCCAACTTCCAGTCGACGCCCGAGGGCCGAGCGCACCTCCTCGAGCAAGCCTAGTCCCCCTCTGGGTCAGCGCCCGTCTGCCTCGATCCGGGCGAGCGCGCCGAGGATCGCCGCGATGACCTCCGCGGTCGAGGCCGCCGGGAGGTCGATCCGGGCCGTCGCGGCCTGCGTCAGCATCGGGTTGTAGTCGCCGGCATCGCCGGCGAGTGCGCGAAAGTCGGTGCGGACGAGGACCACCGGTTTCCTCGTGCCGAACGCGTAGCCGACCTCCCAGGCCGTCCCCGAGTCTGGATCCGGCCCGTCCATGATCGCGACCAGGCCGTCCGCCCAGTCGATCCCGCCCACATCGGTCGCGAAGATGCCCGGGCCATCCTTGCCGGGCTCCTGCTCCTGCGGCAGGAAGACCTCGTGCCCAGCGGCGCGCAGGGCTGAAGTCACCTCGGCGTTCCAAGTGCGCTCGGGCGTCGTGAACAATGGACCGGCGAAGTAGAGCTTCACGGGACGAGTATCGCAGAGGCTTGGGCTCCCGGGAGCGCCCACCGGACTGGACGGCGGCCTCCCAACTGTTCTCGGCGCAGCACGGCGGGGAACCAGCGAGCCCCGGCCGGAGTCGAACGCCACGATGCTATCGTCTCGCGATGCCCTCGCCGATCCCGCCCTTGACGGACCTCATCGGGTGACGATGCCCTCAGATGGCGGGCGGGGGCCGACGGTCCGATCGGTCATCGTCCTGGCGATCAGCGCGCTCGCGCTCCTTGGGACCACCCCGGCCCAGCCGACGATCGCCGGCCGTGTCATCGGCGAGGTCGTGGTCGGCAGAGGCGAAACCGTCGAGCGAGCTGGGAAGGCGTCTCACGCTGCCGTGACCTTCTGGATCGTGACCATCTTGGACACCTGAGGTCGAGCAGGCGCGATACCGGCGGGACGGTCTCGCTCACCGCGGCAGGGGGTTCGGGCCGGTGGACGCCGTCGAACGTCCCGTGCACCAGCTCGACCACCGAGCGCAGCGAGCGGCGGTGGAACTTCACGTGGGTGAAGTCCTCGAACAGGACGTAATACGGCTCCGGTCGCAGTAAGGCTGTGGAGACGATAGACCTCTGGATGGCTCGTCTCGCGCCAAATCAGGGGCCGGCGATCCGAGAAGTCAACCAGCGTCTTGATCACGTCTTCCGGGGCGTAGGCCACATCCAGGGCATGGTGGGTGATCTCGCGGAGGGCCATGGACCGATCGTGGCCGCGCCGGAAGTTTGATGTCAGTCGCGAATCGGGATCACGCGGACGCTCCCCCCATGGAGGCAACCGGGCCGCGACCGACCCGGAGGGCGCTGACGCCCAGGGTCATCCAACCGGCGGGG
>JANONZ010000018.1:0-7360 GCA_031421095.1 Thermomicrobiales bacterium | reverse complement strand
GATGCGACGATCGCGGTCATCTCCACCGCGTCCTCGCTCGGCCTGGAGGCGGGCGAGCGCTACCGGGCCGTGTTCGGCGAGTTGGGTGTCAAGACGGTCCGGCCGCTCCATGCGGTGACCCGGCCGCAGGCCAACGACGAGGCGGCTGCCCAGGTCGTGCGTGACGCGACCGGCGTGTTCCTGACCGGTGGCAACCAGCTTCGACTCTCATCGACCATCGGCGGGACACGGCTGGCCGATGCGATCCTTGAGCGCTTCCAGCACGGCGCCGTCGTCGCCGGCACCTCGGCCGGCGCTTCCGCGATGTCCACGCACATGATCGCGTTCGGGGCGTCCGGAGCCACGCCCAAGCACCGGATGGCGCAGATCGCGGCCGGCCTGGGCGTTCTGCCCGGCGTCATCGTCGACCAGCACTTCCAGCAGCGAAACCGTCTCGGCCGGTTGCTCAGCCTGATCGCGCAGAATCCGAGTCTGCTCGGCCTCGGCGTCGACGAGGACACCGCCGGCGTGGTCGGCCCAGATCACGTCATGGACGTGATCGGCCGGGGCTCCATCACCGTGGTTGACGGGTCCCAGTCGGAGACGGACGCCTGGGAGATCCATGGCCACCGGCCGTTGATGATCAGTGGCGTGGTCCTGCACTCCCTGCCGGCCGGTTATCGCTTCGATCTTCGTCGTCGGGAGCGGATCGCGACGCCGACGCTGCACGCACTACCTGGCGGCGAGGCCGCTTCCAGCTAGCCCCAGCCGGGTCTCGCACCCAGGCAGAGGAGGAGTCATCGTGGCCGACTCGGTCGCCAGCCCCACTCCCGCATCCCGTGCCAGGCGCGCGGGCCGTCGTGCGGCCCCGGCCGACTCGCCGGGCCCGAGCCCCACCCTGCGCATCCTGGAGACCCGCGTCCTGCGCGGTCCGAACTACTGGGCGCGCGAACCGGTCATTCGGCTGCTCGTCGACCTGGGCGTCCTGGAGGAGTTCCCATCCAACCTCCTCCCGAACTTCTCGGAGGCCCTCGTCGCACTACTGCCGACCCTGGAGGAGCACGCCTGTTCGCTGGGCCGACGGGGCGGGTTCGTCACGCGCCTCCACGAAGGGACGTGGGCCGGTCACATCGCCGAACACGTGGCCCTCGAGTTCCAGAACCTGGCCGGCACGGACGTGCGTCACGGCAAGACTCGCTCCGCCGGGCCGGCCGGCCAGTACAACTGCATCTTCGAGTACAAGGAAGAGCAGGTCGGACTGGAGGCCGGGCGCATGGCGGTCGCCCTCGTCAACCACCTCGTCGCGCCCGATGACCCCGAGTTCTTCTTCGATCTTGCGGCAGAGATGGAACACCTCATCCGGCTGGCTGAGCGGCAGGCATTCGGACCGTCCACCCAGGCCCTCATCGACGAGGCGGTCAGTCGCGACATCCCGTTCATACGGCTGGACCGGCACTCCCTTGTCCAGTTCGGCCACGGCGTCTACCAGCAACGGATCCGGGCGACGATGACGTCGCGGACGTCCGCCATCGGCGTCGATGTGGCCTCCGACAAGAGCCTGACGAACCAGCTCCTGGACTCGGCCGGACTACCCGTGCCAAGGGCCGATGTCGTGACGACGGAGGACGGCGCCGTCGCGGTCGCCAGACGCCTGGGGTTCCCGTGCGTCGTCAAGCCGCTTGATGGCAACCACGGTCGTGGCGTCCACCTGGACCTGCGTACAGAGGACGCTGTCCGGGCCGCGTTCCATGGCGCGCTCGCCCAGAGCCGCGCCGGCGACGTGATCGTCGAGACTCACGTCGCCGGCAACGACTACCGCTGCCTGGTCATCGGCGGCAAGGTCGCGGCCATCGCGGAGCGCGTTCCTGCGTCGGTGACCGGTGATGGAGAGCACACGATCCGCCAGCTCGTCGACACCGCCAACGCCGATCCGCGCCGTGGAATCGGCCACGAGAAGGTCCTCACCCGCATCAAGGTGGATGAGGCGGCCGAGGAGCTCGTCCGTGCCCAGGGCTTCGAGATGGACGGCGTCCCGCCGGAGGGGACGCGGGTCAAGCTCGCGCTGACCGGCAACATGTCGACCGGCGGCACGTCGATCGACCGGACGATCGAGGCCCACCCCGACAACGTGGAGATCGCCGAGACGGCGGCCCGTATCGTCGGCCTCGATGTGGCCGGCATCGACTTCATCTGCCCGGACATCGCGACGCCCGTGCGCGAGACCGGCGGGGCGATCGTCGAGGTCAACGCCGCGCCCGGCTTCCGGATGCACACCCATCCGACCGAGGGCGAGCCGCAGTACGTCGCTCGACCGGTCATCGATTCGCTCTTCCCGGTGGGTTCGTCCGCGCGCATCCCGATCATCGCGGTGACCGGCACGAACGGGAAGACCACGACCGTCCGGATGATCGCCCACATCCTGAAGCTGATGGGCCGGCGGGTGGGGATGACCTCGACCGACGGCATCGTCATCGACGGTCGGCTCATCAAGAAGGGCGACATGTCCGGGCCCAGGTCGGCCCAGATGGTCCTCCAGAATCCGACCGTCGATACCGCCGTCTTCGAGGTTGCCCGGGGCGGCATCCTGCGCGAGGGTCTCGGCTACGACCGCAACGATGTGGCCGTCGTCACCAACGTGACCGGTGACCACCTGGGCCTGGGTGGCATCGAATCGATCGGCCAGCTCGCCAACGTCAAGGCCGTCGTGGTGGAAGCCGCGCCGAGGACGGGGACGGCCGTGCTCAATGCCGACGACAGCCTCGTCTACCGGATGGGCCGGCACGCCGCCGGTCGGGTCGTGCTGTTCAGCATGGCCATGGCCAAGGGAGAGGACGGATACGACCGCGTGGAGGGCCACACGAGTCGTGGCGGTGCGGCCTTCCGCCTGGAGACAACGCCGGAGGGCGAGCTCATCGTCCTGCGCCTGGGCTCACGGACCATGCCTGTCCTCTATACCCATCTCATCCCGGCGACCTTCGGTGGACGGGCCCGGATGAACGTGGCCAATGCCCTCGCCGCGGCCGCCGCCGCGTGGGCGGCTGGTGCGCATCTCCACGATATCCGACAGGGCCTGCGGACCTTCTCGACGTCCTTCTTCCAGGCGCCTGGCCGGCTCAACCTCGTCGACGTCGGTGGGGTCCGGGTCGTCATCGACTACTGCCACAACGTCGACGGCATGCGCAAGCTGGCGGACTTCGTCGGTCGGATGATGGTCGAGACGCAGACGAAAGCCGGCAAGATCGGCACGAGCGGCAACGGCACCCGGTCCGGGCGCGCGATCGGTGTGCTGGGGATCCCCGGCGACCGGCGCGATGAGGACCAGATGCAATACGGCGCGATCGCTGCCGGCGCGTTCGACGAGGTCATCATCCGCGAGGACAAGAACCTGCGCGGCAGGGCGCCGGGCGAGACGGCGGCAAACGTCCTGGAGGGCGTTCGCTCGGCCCGGGTGGCCGGGACGGCGCGGGCGTCACGGGCCGACAAGGTGCTCGACGAGATGACGGCGGTGCGCACGGCCCTCCGGCGGGCGATCCCGGGAGACCTGGTCGTCTGCTGCGTGGACGACGCGATCGGTGTCTACCGCGAGGCGACGTCCGCGGCTGGAACGTCGCGCGGCGGAACGGCCTTTGCCGACCCCGGCGAACTCGCTGCGCCCGAGGGCTGACGAGGCGGGGCGGTCCGCGCCGCGACGCGGGGCCTGGTTCAGCTGCGCCGCGGGGCCCGGTTCAGCCGCGGCGCAGTCTGTCCTGCAGGCGCGGGACCAGCTCAGTCAGCTCCGAGGCGACGTCCACGGGGCGAGCACCGAGTCGGGCCAGCAGCTCGACGACCGCCGTCCGCTCCTCGTGGCACATGAGCACGACGACCCGGGCGGCGTCCGGTCGGCCGCCATTGGCGCCGGCACCGGCTGCCCCGCTCAGCTCCGCCTGCAGAGCTTGCGTCTCCGACTCGTAGATCGGGATGTCGTCAGCCGCGACACCGCCTGAGACGACGCCGGCCAGCAGTTCGCCCACGACCGACTCGGCGGTGCGCCCGCGCAGGTATGTCAGGGTCTGCTTGATGGCGATGCGCTGGGCCCGCTCCGCAGCGATCCGACCGATCCCCCGGAGCGTGTCGTCCGGCCGGTCGCCTGCCGTCCCGATGATCGCGGTGATTGGCGCGGCCCGGCCGGCGGCTCCGCCGGCGATCCCCTCCGCGACGTCCAGTACGGCGGCGATGCCAGCCTCGTTGTGGGCGAAGTCGACGATGACGACTTTCGCACCCAGGCGGTAGAGGTTGAGCCGGCCAGGCGATCGTTCGGCGCTCGGGGCGAAGTCGAGGAGGCCGTCACGGACCTGGGCCAGCGAAGCCCCGACACCGCGAGCGCCTCCCGCCGCGGCCAGCGCGTTGGCGACGTTGTGGCGGGCCAGGCCCCCGATCGTGACCGGCACCCGGGTCACCTCCACGATCTCCGTTTCGATCTCACCGTTGGCCTCGACCATCATGCCGTCTCGGATCAGGTAGGCACGGCCGCCGCGCGCCCGATGACGCCGGACCACCGGCGACTCGTCGCCTTGCAGCGTGAACAGGGCGACCTGGCCGCGCACCCGGCGGGCGACGGCCGCGACCAGGTGGTCGTCGGCGTTGAGCACGACCCAACCGCCAGGGCGGGTGATCCGGGCGACCGTCGACTTCACTTCCGCGAGCTCGGGCAGCGTATGGATGCCCTGAAGGTCCAGGTGATCCGAAGAGACGTTGGTCAGGACGCTGACGTCGTTCGACTCGTAGCCGACGCCGCGCAGGACGATCCCGCCGCGCGCGGTCTCCAGGACCGCGACGTCGATGTCGTGGCGAGCCAGGATCTGGTGGGCGCCGCCCGGCCCGGTCCAGTCGCCGGGTTCGACCATCCGCTCGTCGACGAGGACCCCATCGGAGGTGGTCGTGCCGACGTGCCGGCCCGCGCGCAACAGGATGTGGGTGATGAGGCGGGTGACCGTGCTCTTGCCGTTGGTGCCCGAGATGGAGACGACCGGGACGCGCCGGTCGGCATCGCGGACCCACTCAGGCGGCGTGACGCGCGCGGTGGCGAGGCGTTCGGTCCAGCGCGCCAGGAGACGCTCCTGGGCGCCGGTCAGCCGGGCGGTCCGTGATGGCGATACGTCGCGCTCGGCGAGTGCCAGGGCGGCCTCGGTCAGGGCGAGTGCCCGCTCCGCACCGACCCATGGGAAGGTGACGATCCAATGCCCGGGATCGGATGACCGATGGACCGCCAACCCGCCCCGTCCCTCACCGTGATCGGGTCGCAGGCGACGGATCCAGGCTGCGACCGCGGCCACCGGATCTGGCCAGTCACGAGCGGGCACGTTCGCGCCCAGGTGGACGAGCGCGTATCGAGCCGGATCGCGTTGGCCGTACCAGGTTCGCCGTCGCCCGATGGCGAGCTCGAGCTTGACCACCGGCTCCAGCCGGTACACGTTCGGTCCATCCAGGAGTCGAGTCTCGACCAATCGCACAGTCCGGGCAGGATAGCAAGCGCGCACGGGCTAGACTGCGCCTGGATGGACAACAGGATCGTCTCCAGCGCAACCCCCTCGGCCGTGGAGCTCGATGCGCTGCGGGCCGCCATCGCGTCCGACCTGCCGGCCTACCTCAGTGACCTGGAGCGCCTGGTCAACGTCGACTGTGGGAGCTACACGCCGGCCGGTGTCAACGAGGTCGGCCGCTGGGCGACCGCGTTCCTGAGCGAGCTGGGTGCCACGGTCGAGTCGCGGCCCGACCCGGCCGGACGCCTGGGCGACACGGTCATCGCGACCTTCACCGGCCGGCCCGGCGCACCGAGAGCCCTGCTCATCGGGCATCTGGATACCGTCTTCGACCCGGGTACCGCGGCGGAGCGCCCATTCCGGATCGAGGACGGCATCGCCCACGGCCCGGGGGTCACCGACATGAAGTCCGGTCTGCTCACCGGGCTGTACGCACTGAAGGCGGTCATCGGCGAGCGCGGCGGCCTGCCCTTCGAGCGGCTCGTGTTCGTGTGCAACCCAGATGAGGAGATCGGCTCACCGACGTCGACCCCGCATATCCGGGAGTTCGCCGCCGATTCGGACGTCGCGCTCGTCCTCGAATGCGCCCGCGCCAACGGCGACGTCGTCTCGGAGCGCAAGGGGATCCTGGATCTGCGGCTCGTCGTCCATGGTCGCGCGGCGCACGCCGGCGTGGAGCCGGACAAGGGCCGGAACGCGATCCTTGAGGCGGCCCGCATCGTCCGCGAGCTGCACGATCTGAACGGACGCTGGCCGGGCGTGACGGTGAACGTCGGGGTGATCGCCGGCGGCACTCGGCCCAATGTCGTGGCGGATCGCTGCGGGCTGGAGGTCGATGTGCGGGCGACGACACGTGAGGCGCTCGAGACCGCCGAGGCGGAGATCCGCCGGATCGCCGAGGCGACCGAGGTGCCCGACACGAAGGTCGAATTCGAACCGATGGCCCGCTGGTGGCCGATGGAGAGACTGGCCCGCAGCGGCCGGCTCGTCGAGCATGCCCAGTCGGTGGCGCGGACGCTTGGTTTCGAGGTCCATGACGCCTCGACCGGCGGCGCATCCGACGCCAACACGACGGCCGGGATGGGGATCCCGAGCCTCGACGGGCTGGGGCCGATCGGGGGCAGCGACCACTCTCCGGCCGAATACCTCGACGTCGACTCGATCGTGCCGCGCACGACGCTGTTCGCCGGCCTATTGCTCGCGATCTCCGCCGACCCGGAGGTCGTGCGTTGGCGCCAGGACCGACCCTGACTCGGCGCGTCGCCGTTCGCCGTCCCCTGACTTGCCCGTGACGCGAAGGCTCATCTCGTCAGGCGGGCCGTGGGAGGCGACGGCTGGCTACAGCCGCGCGATCGTCGTCGGCGACACCTGCTGGGTGGCCGGAACCACCGATGCCGGCGTGGATGGTCGCTCACGCCACCCGGGTGATGTCGGGGCGCAGGCGCGAGCGGTCCTCGAGATCATCGAGACGGCCCTGGTCGATGCCGGATTCGCCATGACCGACGTCGTGCGCACCAGGATGTTCGTGACGGACATCACCCGATCGGCGGAGATCGGCGCGGTCCACGGCGAGGTCTTCGGCGTGATCAGGCCCGCTGCCACGATGGTCGAAGTCAGTGCCCTGATGGAGCCCAGCCTGCTCATCGAGATCGAGGCCGAAGCCCGCAAAGACTGACCAGTGGGCGTCCCGGGCCCGCGCAGCGAAACGTCCCTTCGTGGGTTCTGCGGTCCGGTCTGCGCCCGGCATCGACCGCATGGTCGGTCGCGACGACGCGCGGCTCAGCGCAGGAAGGTCTTGGCGCAAGTCCCGTCGCACACGACGTACACGGCGTGCTTCTCGGCTGCGTATCCAGCCGCGTGGA
>JANONZ010000017.1:0-2072 GCA_031421095.1 Thermomicrobiales bacterium | reverse complement strand
TGGGCTGCGAGCCGGGTGGGGGTCGAACCCACGACCAAGGGATTAAAAGTCCCGTGCTCTACCACTGAGCTACCGGCCCGCGCGTAGCCTACCCCGCTGGGCGATGACCGTCAGGCCGAGGCGGGTCGCGTTCCTCCCAGTACCGCGTTGGCGATGAACGCCTCGTGAACCAACTCCCAAACGACGTTCTGGTGTCGTTTCTGCGCGGGACCACGCTGATCCGTGCCAGATCCGGTACTGGCAGTACCGCGCCGGGGCGGGGCGCCGGGGCGGGGCGCCGGGCACGGGGACACCGGGCGCCGGGCACGGGGACGCCGGGCACGGGGACACCGGCGGCGGTCCAGGCCACGATCAGGCTCGGTCGTAGGCCTCGCGCAGCCAGCCCTGCACTTCGGCATCCAGCTCGTCCGGCGCTGCGAGGCGGACCCTGTGGGTGCACATCCCGGTCGTCGCCTCCAGGCGGCCGACGGGCTCCATGCCCTTCAGGTTGAGTCCGATCTCCAGCCGTCCACCACTGGCGGGCCCCACCGTGGCGAACTGCTTCGCGCGTCGGAGCGAGATGTAGGACTGCTTGGGCGACAGGCTGACGTCGTCACCGAAGCCCTGCGCCAGCGCGATGATCCGATCGTGGAAGGGTCGCAGGCCAGACTTGGGCCCAGCGTAGATGCCGTCTAGGACGTCATCGCCACCGTCCCCTGGAGGCGACTCGGTCCGACGGGCGTCAAGCGCGATCCGGTTGGCGTCGCCGTGGCTGACACCGTGCTCCGATTTGAGCCAGGCGAGCAGTGCGCCGTGCTTCTCGTGGCCGCTCGCACGGGCGACCTCGAGCCAATCGTCGAATGGGCGGCCCGTCCGCGCCTCGATGTTCCGCCGTTGGTTCTCGAGCGCGGCATCCACGACGTCCGGCATCAGCGTTCCTCCATCACACCCGCATGGCCCCTGAAAGTACGACGAGTGAGCGACCAGCATTTCGACAGGTCGGCGGTCAGACCGGCGGTGGAACCTCCGTCGGCAGCGACTCGCCGCGGACCCCGGCGATGAGGTTTGCGGCGGCCATCTGGGCCATCCGGTCGCGGGTCGCCCGCGAGGCCGACGCGATGTGCGGCACGATCAGGCAGTTATCCAGGCCCATCAGCGGGTCGTCCATCGGGATGGGCTCAGGATCGGTCACGTCCAGCGCCGCCGCCCAGATGACGCCGTCCCGGAGGGCGGCAGCCAGGGCCGCCTGGTCCACCACCGGACCACGGGACGTGTTGACCAAGACGGCCGTGGGCTTCATCCACGACAGGGTCTCCGCATTGATCAGGTGCCGGGTCACCGGGGAGAAGTTGACGTGCAGCGACACGAAGTCGCTCCTTGGCAGCAGCTCCTCAAGCGGCAGGTACGTGGCGCCGAGCGGGCCCGTCACGTCGTCCGGGAGCTGGTTCATGTCGTGGTACAGGATCTCCATCCCGAATCCCTGCGCCCGCCGCGCGACAGCCTGCCCGATCCGGCCAAAGCCCACGATCCCGATCGTCGCGCCGTGCACGTCAGGACCCAGGAGGAGCAACGGGCCCCACGTCTTCCACGAACCGGCACGCACGTATCGATCGCCTTCCGGCAGTCGTCGGGCGGCGGCCATCATCAGCGCGAAGGCGAGGTCGGCGGTCGTCTCGGTCAGGACGCCCGGCGTGTTGCCGACCGGGATGCCGCGGCGCGCGCAGGCCGCGACGTCGATATTGTCGAACCCGACGGCGTAGTTGCTGACGACCTTGAGGCCCGGACCGGCGGCGTCCAGGAACTCATCGTCAACCCGGTCCGTGAGCAGGGTCAGGACCCCGTCGCAGCCCGCCACCCGGCGCAGCAGCTCGTCGCGTGGCGGCGGCAGCTCGTCCTCCCAGAGGTCCATGTCGCAGGCCGCGGCGACCGCCTGGAGCCCCTCGTCCGGGATGATCCGCGCCACGAAGACCCGCGGCCGGGCGCCCGCGCCGCCGTCAGGCACGGCCCAGACCCTCCACGAAGCGGCCGATCCGCCCGAGCGCCTCGGTCAGGTTCTCGCGCGAGTTGGCGTACGAGATGCGGATGTGCTCCGT
>JANONZ010000016.1:0-1651 GCA_031421095.1 Thermomicrobiales bacterium | reverse complement strand
CACCGCGAGGCTCACCCCGAGCCCCCGCTCCGGTCCCATCGTCGCGATCCTGGTTACGGACGTCCAGCCTCGACGGGCCGACCGGGGCCGTTCCAGGGCGTCCGAGGCCGTGACGGGGTCGGCACGATGAGCGGACAGGGGATTGATGCTCGTGGGCTCCGTTCTGGGTGGCGTGGTCGCCCAAGAGAAGCACCTCAGGCGACCCGACGAGGTCGCCCTGTTCGACCGGATCACCAAGGAGTACGTGGCTACCGCGCTGCGCCGAATGGATCCTGGATCGCGATGCCCTCGATCCGTCGACCATCCTGGAGATCTTCGGTGACGAGTCGTGTCGCCCCCGCCCGTCGAGCGGCTTCCACGATGAGGGCGTCCCAGAACGACAGCTGGGCGCGGTCCTCCAGCGCGGCCGCGTCCAGGATCAGGGCGGGATCGATGGGAGCGCGATGCTCTCCTGCCTCTTGTCCGTTGTGCCCATCCTGCGGAGCCACTTGCTCAGGCTCCAGTGGGATATCCGTCAGTACCGGGCGATATCCGCCACGGATCAGATGACAGGTTCAGCCCCAGAAGATCGCAATCGGGTCCGTCTCGATCTCCGCAAGGAGGGCGCCGACGTCCCGACTCGGGTCGATGCGCAGATATCGGTGAAATCGCAAGTTCCCGTCACGCCAGTAGAGCGTCCATTCGTTTCGGGACGCGATGAAGCGCAGCCGGCGATCGGGAAGCGGGTCCAGTCCGACCCCATGTCGGGCGACCACGGCGGTCGGCACTCGAGGATGGTCACGGATCGACCCTCGACGTCGATCTCCAATCGGACCAGGTGAGCGACCCGCGCCGGGATCCGCCCGGCGCAGAATCGACGGATCCTTGCGAGGTCAAGTTCGGGGACGAGGTCCGTGCCGCCAGTCATGGTCGAAGCGTACCCGGGCGATCGACTGGTCAGTCGATGGCGATGATGAACGCCAGCGCTGACACTCCATCCTCCGTCCGGGCGACGCTTCGCCACGCGGGGTGTCCGACATCGAGAAGGGCGCGGTGAGTGCCCAGGGATCCTCGTTCCCTGACTGTCAACTCGGCTCGGAGCGAGACGACGTCAGGAACGAGGGCCAGGAGGCGAGCAAGGTCTCGCTCGTGCTTCTCCCGGCCGTCCTGTGCGATGGCGGCAACTCGGCCCTTGATGACGATCGCTCCGGCCAGCGTCGGAATCCGGATCCGGAACGGCCCGTCGCCACTGTCGACCTCGACCACGCGTGCACGGGCCAGGGCCTGAGTCCCTCCGACGATCTGCACGGTCGTGTCGGGCGGGACGGTCCGGAGTTCGGCTCGAGGACTCAGGTGATCCGGCGCGAGGACATCAACGTTCGAGCCATCGCGGACGAAGCGGTAGCCGCGAGCGCCCCCACGGTCCGGCTCGAAGCCTGCGTCGAGCAGCCGCCGGGCACCCTCCAGGGTGACGCCGAGCATCGCCCGAACATCCACGAGCGCGTCGACGTCGCCGGTGGCGAAGCCGATCCCGGCACCATGCTCGGCTTCAAGGATGGCGACCATCTGACCACCGACGAGGACCCACGGCAAGGGGTGGAGAATCGCAGCGATCTCGCGGGTCAGGCGCCACAGAGAGGCATCGGCGTCGCTGGCCGGTCGGATCCGGATC
>JANONZ010000015.1:0-5746 GCA_031421095.1 Thermomicrobiales bacterium | reverse complement strand
GTCCGCAGCATGATCTCTTCCATCCAGTCGGTGGACGGCCAGCCGGTCGCCGCGCCGCTCTCGATACCGATGCACCAGGCCGGCGTGCCGTCAGCTGCCATCGTGTCCTGGAGCGTCTTGAGCTCATCCCAGGTCGTGGGACTGGCGTAGCTCTTGGCTTCGAAGGCGATCTTCGGGTAGAAGACCAGGCCCTTCAGATTGACCCGGTGGAAGACGCCGTAGACCTTGCTGTCCTCGGCCGTGCCGATGGCCTTCCAACCCTCGCCATAGTTGGTGTCGATTGACGCGACGATGTCGTCCGGGAGCGGGAAGAGCTTGCCCTGCTTGGCGTAGTTCTTCATTCCACCCGGCTGGGGCAGCAGGGCGACGTCCGGCGGGGTGCCCGCCTGGACCTGGACGTTGAGGTTCTGCTCGAACGACTTGTCGCCGTTGTAGACGACGTCCGCGCCGGTCGCATTTTCGAACGGCTTGACCGCCGCCTCGAAGGCTGTCGCTTCCTTGTCGACGAACGCGCCGCCGACCTCGATCTTGGTGCCGGCGAGGGATCCGCCCGCTCCGCCGGATGGGGCCGTGGAAGCGTTGCCGCCCCCACCGCATGCGACGACCACGAACGCGCTCGTCCACAGGCCCACGAATAGACGCTTGTGCATGTGCTCCTCCTCCAGGCCCACCCGAGGCTTCGAGTGGGATCGCGTGACCATGGAACCGGTTCCACGGTGCCGTGCCGCAAGACTACCAAGCCATGTCAATACCCGACCGGCCCACTTCGTTGGTCACCGCGACATGTGGCCGACAGGCGACTACGACCGTGAGCCCCTCGGCGGCGCGGTGGTCCGGCGGACGATGAGGCTGATGTCCTGCACCTCGCGTAGCGGCTCCGGCCGCCCACCGTCCACCGCCCGGAGCAGGCGCTCCACCGCGCGGACCCCGGACTCGAACAGCGGCTGATGGATGGTCGTCATGCCCAGGTGATCGGCGAGCTCCAGGTCGTCGTAGCCGGTCACGGACAGGTCGCCCGGTACCTCCATGCCGAGGTGGGCCGCCGCCGCCAGGACCCCGGCCGCCTGCGTGTCGCTGGCGCACACGATGGCTGTCGGCGGGACCGCCGAGGACAGCATTCGCGTCGCGAGTTGCGATGACCTGGCGCGCGAGTGGTCACCGATCCCGACCAGCGCCGATGGCAGACGCAGACCAGCGGCAGCGACGGCGCGCCGGACCCCGGTCAGGCGCAGCCGGCTCGAAGTGAATGCCAGTGGCGTGCGCGGGATGTCGCCGATGAACGCGATGCGACGATGGCCGAGGCCGATCAGGTGCTGCGTGGCGAGGCGTCCACCGAGGACATCGTCGGCCACGACCCTGGGCAGGGCGCGGTGATGCGCGTCCACCAGGACGGTCGGCAGGCCGGACCGCTCGAGGCGTTCCAGTTCGGAGGCGTGCGGCGAGAGCGAGACGATGATCAGCCCATCCACCCGCTCGGGACGGGGCAGGTCGCGGAAGACGGCATCGCGCCGATCGACCGTCTCAATGTTGAACACGATGAGGTCGTAGTCCGCGGCCGCGAGGGTCAGTTCGATGCCGCGCAGGCGCTCCACCGCCGACGGTCGGGTCAGGAAGGGCAGGATGACGGCGACGGTCTGGGTCCGGCGAAGGCTCAGCCGGCGCGCCGTCCGGTTGGGCACGAAGTCGAGCGACTCGATCGCCGCCAGCACGCGGGCGCGGGTGCCCGGATCGACGTTCGCGCGCTCATTAAGGACACGGCTCACCGTGCCGCGACCGACACCTGCCAGCCGGGCGACGTCGGAGATGGTGACACTCACCCGCAACCTCTCTGCATGGAACCGGTCCCAGTCTACGTCGCGGCGATCATCAGCGCGAGAGGCGCTTCTGCAATCGTTCGACCTGGTCCGAAAGCTCGGCCTCCCGGGCGCGGGCACCCTCGACGACTGGCGCCGGTGCCCTGGCCACGAACATCTCATTGCCCAGGCGTTCGCGTGCCGCCACGAGGAACCGTTGCGCCTCCTCGAGTTCGCGCTCCAGGCGTGCCCGCTCCAGGCGTGCGCGCTCCAGGTCCGCGCTTCCAGTTCCGACATCTGACGGGGCGGCCACGGGATGGATCACGGCCTCGAGATCGCCCGCGCTGGCGCTCAGGGTGTCCGGTCCCGCGCCCAGCGCATCGCGGGTCAGTCGTCGTTCCAGGGGGCGGGCGTGTGTGAGGCGTTCGATGGCCGGCCGCAGGGCCTCGATCGTCGGGCCCATGCTGGACGGCACCGAGATCTCCGTCGGCAGCCAGGCAGCGGGTTCGATGCGCGCCTCGGCACGGGCGTTGCGGACCGCCCGAATGAGACCGAGGACGGACGCGACCTCGGTCTCGACCAGCATGTCTCGCTCCCCCACCCCGGGCCAGCGGGCGACGATCAACAGGTCCGGATCCGTGTCACGGTGCGGGATCGCCGCCCACAGCGCCTCGGTCACGAAGGGCATCACCGGATGGAGCAGCCGCAGGTACGTATCGAGGGCCTCGACGAGCGACCACCACGTCGCCTCGCGGACCTCGTCGGGCAGTTCCGCGTCGGCGAGCCGGACCTTGGCGAGTTCCACGCCCCAGTCGCAGAACTCGCTCCAGATGGCGTCCTGGAGCGTCCGCGTCACCTCCGCGAAGGCGAAGTCGGCCATCGCCGCGTCCACGGCCTCGACCGTGGCCGCGGCGCGTGACAACAGCCAGCGCTCGGCCGGTCCGAGGTGCCGGGCGTCCGGCAGTCGACGTTCGGCCCCGGTCGCGATGGACGCTGGCCGCGCCCCGACCACGAACCGGGTCGCGTTCCAGAGCTTGTTCGCGAAGTTGCGCGCGTTCTCGAGCCTGGCCGCCCCGAAGCGCTGATCCTGTCCCGGCGTTGCGCCGTGGATGAGGGCGAAGCGGAGCGCATCCGCGCCGGTCTCGTCGATGACCCCGAGCGGGTCGATGACGTTGCCTTTGGTCTTGCTCATCTTGGCCCCCTGCGGGTCGCGGATGAGCCCGGACAGGTAGATCGTGTGGAAGGGCTCCGTGCCCGTCAGGTGCAGGCCCAGCATCATCATCCGGGCGACCCAGAAGAAGATGATGTCGTAGCCGGTCTCCATGACCGAGGTCGGGTAGTAGCGGGCGAGATCGGCCGTCTCGTCCGGCCAGCCCAGCGTCGACCACGGCCACAGGCCGGAGCTGAACCACGTGTCGAAGATGTCGGGGTCCTGCTGGAGGTCGGCCGCGGGCCGACCGCAGACCTCACAGGCGCTCGGGCCGTCCGCCTCCGCCGACACGGTCACGTGTCCATCCGGGCAGTACCAGGCGGGGATCCGGTGGCCCCACCACAACTGGCGGCTGACGTTCCAGTCGCGGATCGTGGTGAGCCAGTGCTCCCAGGTCTTCTCGAAGCGTTCCGGCAGGATGCGAGTCCGCCCGGACCGCGTCGCCTCCAGGGCGGCCTCCGCGAGCGGACCGGTCCGGATGAACCACTGGGTCTTGAGGCGCGGCTCGACGATGTCGTCGCTGCGCTGACAGCGCCCGATGACCATCTCGTGGGCACGCTCGCCCGCGACGTCGCCGCGATCGGTCAGGTCGGCCACGATCGCGCGACGCGCATCCGAGCGATCCAGACCGTCATAGATCGTGCCCGAATCGGCGATGGTCCCGTCGTCGGCCAGGATGGTCAGACTGGCCAGACCGTGACGCAGCCCCGTCGCGTGGTCATCTTGGTCGTGGGCCGGGGTGATCTTGACGGCGCCTGTCCCGAATCCGCGCTCCACGACCGCATCCGCGACGATCGGGACATCGCGCTCCACGAACGGGATGCGCACCCGCCGTCCGACCAGGTCCCGATAGCGTTCATCCTCGGGATGGACGGCCACCGCCGTGTCGCCGAGGATCGTCTCCGGCCGAGTCGTGGCCACAGTGATCGTCGTCGCCGGGTCGGGCTCGCCCGTGATCTCGTCGATGAGGTGGTAGCGGATCGACCAGAGCGTGCCGGTCTCCGCGGTGGGGATGACCTCGAGGTCGCTGACGCTCGTCCGGCAGCCCGGACACCAGTTGACCAGGGCCTCGGTCCGGTAGGCCAGCCCGTCGCGATAGAGTCTCTCGAACGCGACCCGCACGGCCTTCGCCGACACATCGTCCATGGTGAACCGCAGGCGACCCCAATCCGCGGACGCCCCCACCCGTCGCTGCTGGGCGAGCATCACCTCGCGGGTCGTCGCCACGAACTCATGCATCCGCGCGAGGTAGCGTTCCCGACCCAGCGTCTGGCGATCGGTCCCCTCCCGGGCGAGGATGCCGTCGAGGACGAACTGGGCAGCGATGCTGGCATGGTCGAGGCCGGGCATGAAGAGCGTCGCATGCCCGCGCATGCGCGCGTGGCGGACCATCAGGTCCTCCACCGCGGTCCGCTGGGCATGGCCCAGGTGCAATGAGCCCGTGACGTTGGGCGGCGGCTGGATGACCGTGAACGTCGGCAGATCGGGATCGGCCGTAGAACCGGCACCGTCCGGCGCGAAGACGTCAGCTGCCAGCCATCGTTCGTAGATCGACGGCTCGACGTCTCGCGGCGTATAGGCCTTGGGCAGATCGGTCATCGCTGGTTGCCTCTGTGTGCCGCTCGAGAAACAGAACACCCGCTCGTCCAGCGGACGAACGGGTCGTGGTACCACCTGCTGGTCGGCCGCCGGGATCCGCGACGGCCATCCCGATCGCACCCGATCCGATGCGACGCGTTATCGAACATCCGGCGTGTGGGCGGGAGTGTAGCATGAGGCACTCTGGCACCCGCCTCCGGTGCGCTGTAACACCGACGCATCCTGAGCGTCATCGTCACATGCAAAGCAGAGGTTCCGACATGGAGCACCCGACGTCGAGCGTTGCGGAGCCGACGCCTGGCCAGAGCCGCGTCCCGAAGGCCGTGCTGCTCGTCGGCGGGGCGATCGTCGCGCTGATTGCACTGGGGCTCGTCGCGGTCCTCGTCGCCCAGAAGGGCCCGGCGACGTACGCCCCGGGCTCGCCGGAGGCGGCGTTCCAGGCGTTCTACCGAGCGTACGAGGCTGGTGATGTGGACGGTGCGTACGGACTGCTGAGCTCCGCTGTCACCGGCCAGCTGACGCTCGCTGAGTACCGTCGGAGTGATTCCGAGATGGCCTGGGAGCGCGACCAGGACCGCCGCGTCGTCCTGGTCGGGGCGGACCTGACAGGCGACCGGGCGAACCTGCGACTGCGCATCGACCAGTTCTCGACGGGTGGCCTGGGCGCCGAACGATACTCCTACGACCGGACGGTCCGACTCGTCTGGGAAGCCGGGGCCTGGCTGATCGACGAGCCGATCGTCGGCATCGTGAACGTCGCACAAGTCCACTAAGGCGGAGGGTCGAACGGATGGGGGTCGCCAAGCGGCTGTACCTGTATACGGTTTCCGCGATCAGTCTTCTCATGCTGTCCGTCGGCCTGGACAACCTTGTGGCCGTGGTCCTCGGCGAGATCGTCGACGCGCTCGGCGCCAGCGTCATCGGCGGCGAGTCGTCGGGCCGGGAGCAGATCAGCCTGGCCATCGCCATCGTCGTGGTCAGCGCGCCGGTCTTCGGCATCCACTGGTGGCTGGTCGGTCGCGGTTGGCGCGGAACGGACGAGTCGGCGTCCGCCGACCGACGTTCGGCGATCCGTGCGTTCTACATGTTGCTCATCGCGACCGCCTCCTTCGGCGTCGCGATGAACGCGGCTCTGCAGCTGCTC
>JANONZ010000014.1:0-1655 GCA_031421095.1 Thermomicrobiales bacterium | reverse complement strand
CGCGATCCGCGAGCTTCTCGCTTGGCTGGTCGGCCTGGCGGTCTTGTCGCTGGTCGTGGAGCCGGCCGGAACGATCGCGTTCCTCGGCTTCCCGGACCTGGCCCAGGTGGGGAACGTCGAGAACCTGTCCCTGTACGCCCTGTCGCCGGTGCTGTGGGCGGCCTTCGTGGCCCTGCTCGCCGGGCTGGCCTTCCGATTCGCCCCGACCCGGGCCGGCTGGGCGCTGGCGGTCATCCTGTCCGTCCTGGCCAGCCCTCGCCTGCTGATGTACCAGCTGTCCACGCTCCAGGCCGCCGTCCGTCCTCCTGGCAAGGAACACCCGGACGGCGACCTCTAGGCGGGCCGGGGATCCGGTGCCCTGAGCGTTGGCCATCGATAGCCGGCGGCGAGTGTCCAGGCCACAAGAAGGATGGCCACCCAGATGGCTACCGCGTCGTAGGTCGTGATGAGGATCGCGGCCGCTAATCCGATCTCCCGACGCACCTGCCGCATCGCCGGGAGGAGGAAGAGCAGTCCGAACATGTGGAGGGATGGAGCGCCGATCAACGCCAGGACCCCGATCCAGGCGCCAGCTTGCCGGGTCGGGACCACGAAGACGGCAGCCACCGAGACGACGGACAGGACCAGGGCGATCGGCTGTCCGATGAAGACGGAAAGTGGCGCACCCACCGGAGCCCATGCCGGGTCGCCGGATCGACCCGCCTGCGATGCCCAGGCGACCCAGACATCCAGCCCGACAAGCGGCAGCGTGGCGATCGCGATGACGATGAACGGAACGAGCCCCAGCACCGCCGCGAAACGCCGTCGGCGCAGGACGTACACCCAGACGTGGACCTGCGATACCTTGACCGCGCCGACGAACGCCGCGAGCACCCCACCCACCAATGCCGGCCGCTCGTCATCGGCCGGGTCCAGCTGGCGTCCGGCCCGGTACATCAAGGTCGCAAAGGCCGCGAAGAGTAGGATCTGGACGTTCCCACCGAGGATGCCCTCAGCGAATGGTGGCCAAAGCAGGGCGAGCGCCGCGACGACCGGACCAAGGCCCAGGCGTCGTCCGGCGAACCAGCCTGCAGCCACGAGCAGGATCGCCCAGGCGACCGAAACGGCGGCCCTGGGCAGAACGGTGAGTGGCGCGATCAGCGGGAGGAGGAACGGGGGATAGAGGAACGGCAGATTTGGGCCGTTCGGCGCATGGAACGCATCCGGCGGGTATGGGTCCTCGCCCCTCAGCCAGCGCTCTGCCGCGCGCAACGGGATCTCCAGATCCACTCCGATCGGATAGCCGGTCACGAGCTGCCATAGGGCCCACACGACCACGACGGCGAGGATGGCGATCAGGACGGCCGTGACCGGGGTCACCCTGGGCCACCGCGCGCGGAGAGACTGTTGCATCGGGGCAGTATGTCGCTCACACCCGGCGCCCTTCGACCCTACGATGGTCGGGTGTCGAAACCGCGCTGCCGATGAATGCCCGCCGAGCCGTCCGCGACGGGTCCATCGTGGCCGGCCTCCTCTTCACGGCCTACCTGTTCCTGGTCATCGCGCCGCAGCAGGGCACGGTCGGCTTCGATGCCTTCGCCTACTGGTCCGTGGACCCGACCAACCCCTACATCGTCCCGCCCGGCGGTCTGGCCGCGTTCAACTACGCCCCGCCC
>JANONZ010000013.1:0-4370 GCA_031421095.1 Thermomicrobiales bacterium | reverse complement strand
ATCGCACCGACGAGCGTGGTCCGATGGCGAACGTGCGCCCCGGTGCCATCTGGTCATCGGTCCACGAGGGGTTCATCACAAACCTGTTCCTGTGGGGAACGCTGCGGCAATCGTGGGGAACGCTGCGGCTGTCGTCAGGTTCGCCCGACGCCGGTCAGGAAGAACCGGCCGGTCGTCGTCACCTCGGCTGCGGTGAAGCCCGCGGCTGCGAGGGCGGCTTCGAGTTCGAGCGGCTCGTAGTAGACCTTGACCACGGTGAACTGCCGACCGTCGTCGAGACGTCGGACCGCGAGATCATCGGCCGGCACCGGCTGATCCGCGGCGCTCGACTGGGGGTCGGACAGAGAATCGATGAAGGCAAACGTCCCGCCGGGCTTGAGCCACTGCCGTACGAGGTCCAGGAACGTGGCGAGCCGCTCGCGGGGGACATGGCTCAGCCAGAATCCGGCGAAGACGGCGTCGACCGCCCGGTCGGGCGCCGCCCACGCGTCGCGCAGATGCAGATGGGCACGCAGGTGGTGCGCGACCAACCGCTCGCGGGCACGCTCCAGCGGAGCCGGCGCAGCGTCGTACAGCGAGAGCTCTCCCTTGGATGCCAGAAGCGGCGACCACCAGCCGGTCCCGGCAGCGAGCTCGACGATCTCGCCGGTGATGGGCAACCCATCCAGCCAGCGCCCGGCGACATCGAGCTCCGCATTCCAGGCTGTGTCGTGGATCGGACCTCGTGCGTACCGGCCCCGGCGCAGGTACCAGTCGTCGTACTCCGGCGCACGAGCTTCGTAGTACGCGAGCATCTCCGCACCGATGTCGGTCGGGACTTCGCCCCCGGCCGGGACCGGCGAGACCGAATCGGATCCGCCCGGCGTCCGACCATCGCCTTTCGTGGCAGCGCCACGCTCCGTCAGGGCCTGGCGGAGGCGGAACCGCAGGAAGCCGTTGTCACCGGCCTTGCCGACGCAATCCGGACAGAGCTGTGCCCAACCTTCCAGGTCGTCGGAGCCTCGCGTCGTGTGGGCGGTCCCGCACCACAGGCAATCGAAGCTGCCGCGAAAGGGCACGGACGCCGGGCCTCCGCGACCTAGGGCTGGACCGGCGTCCACGACCCGAAGGGCGCGACGTCGACGAAGGTGTCGGGATCGAAGATCTCCGCCAGGAGCTCGATGCCGTCGATGACCCGCGGGCCGGGCCGGCTGAAGTAGGCCGAACCATCGAGGGCAAAGACTTGATCTCGACGGACCGCACTGATGTCCGCGTAGCCGGGCGGCCGTTTCGTCCTGGACCATTCGCGGATCGTCTCCGCCAGGTGGAACCCGCACGGCATCAGCAGGAGCATCTCGGGATCGACCTCGGAGACGGCGTCCCAGGTCGTCTGATGCGACTTGTCGCCATCCGATCCCAGCAGGTCCCAGCCGCCGGCTCGGCGGATCTGTTCCGGAACCCAGTGGCCGGCCGTAAACGGTGGGTCGAGCCACTCCAGCCCGACCACCCGCGGCGCCCGGCGGCCCGCCTCGCGCCGCGCCTGGACCCGTTCCTCGACCGCACCAAGGCGCTCACGCAGCGACTCGACCAGGTCGAGCGCGGCGTCCTCGGCCTCGGTCATGGCCCCGACCGTCGCGATCGTGTTGAAGATCCCCTCGATCGAGGTCGGCTCCAGCGACACGACGGTGATCTCGGCATCGATGGCCCGAGCGACCTCGTTGACCTCGCGATAGCTCACCGCACAGACCCGGCACAGCTCCTGCGTGAGGATGAGGTCAGGTTCGGCGGCCGCCAGGGCGGCTTCATCAAGGACGTACAGCGAAGAACCGCCGTGCGTGGACGCTGTGACGAGTCGGTGGATCTCGCGCGACGACGTCGTGGTCAGGTCGTGGACGCTGCGGGTGATGATCGGCTTGCCGACCGCCTCGGGCGGGAAATCGCACTCGTGGGTGACGCCGACGAGCTCGTCGCCGAGGCCGATCGCGCACACGATCTCCGTCGCGGACGGCAGGAGCGAGACGATGCGCATGGCGCTCCGGTTCAGCCTGGCCGGCCCGGCGCGGCGTGGGCCGGGGATCTGGCTAGCGCGGCTTTATCTCGTCGACGGCGGCTCGGGCAGAGGCCTTGTCCGTGTACCACGTGGCATCGATCGGCGTGAATTTCGCCCATTCGAGCGGCAACGACTCCTCCGGGAAGATCGCGTTCACCGGGCATTCCGGCTCGCATGCGCCGCAATCGATGCATTCGTTCGGATCGATGAACAGCTTGCGATCGACGCCTTCATCGAAATGGATGCAATCGACCGGGCAGACGGACACGCACGACAGGTCGAGCACGTCGATACAGGGCTCGGCGATCACATAGGTCATCCAGATCCTCCTCGAGGCGCTCGCCGGCACGTGACACTACTCGGCCGGGGCGGGGTCAGAGCGTACCACCGGACGCCGTCAGGGCGCCGGAGTCCCGGGCGTGGCTCCGGAGCCCGTCTGGACCCACCGGATGGGCACCTGCATACCACGCGCCCAATGCCCCGGGATGTGACAGCCGACCACCCACGGGGCGCCCGTGGCGGCGTCGGTCGGGACCGTCCAGATGACATCGATCCGCTGGCCGGACTTGACGACGATGCGCAACCCGGACACCTCCGGCGGCACACTGACGACCGGCGTCGGGCCGGGCGGCGCCCCCACAGTCGCCGCTTCCGCGACCTCCCAGGCATCCTGGGTCGATGCATCGCCGATGACCGCTTCGTGTAGCTCGAGTCCGCCGTTCACGACGTGGAGGACGACCGTCTCGCCGGGCACCAGGTCCAGTGTGTTCGGCTGGAACGAATAGTCCCGGGCGATCAGGTTCACCTCACGCGGCGAGCCCAGGACACCGGGCAAGATCGGCGGAGTGGCCGGCGGCGGTCCGGCCTCGCACGCAGCGACGACGAAAGCTGCGGCGACGGCCAGGGCGACACGTCGTGGCCAAGCATCGGTCATCACCGCTGGAAGTCTAGGTGTCGTTGCCGCGTCCCGCGCAGCGGGCGTCCCCGCGCTGGTGGCCGGCGCATTGCTGGCGTCCCCGCGCGGGCGCTCTTCCGCGTTGGTTGGCCGGCGCATTGCTGGCCTTCGCACTGTCCTTCGACGAGATCATCGTCACGAACTTCCTGGCTGGTCCGGGCGTCCAGACGCTGCCCATCTGGATCTTCAGCAACTACTCACGCCCGAACCAGCTTCCGCTCGTGAACGTGGCGGCCGTCCTGGTCCTCGTGGCCTCCATCATCCCGGTCTACGTGGCGTCCCGCCTCACGACCGATCCGGCAGCCGGGCCAGGGGCACGCCGCTGACCCAGCGAATACCGAACGTCAAGCCAACCACTTGAGACCCAGGACCGAGACCGCCCACTTGAGACCCAGGATCGAGACCGCCAACGGTCCGGCGAACACGGCTACCAAGTGATTCACGCGACACCTCCACCGGCGGATCGCCGGCACGCATCGGCGGCTGACCCCTCAGGGAGTGCCCGGTCCAGGACCGCCGCGTCCAGTGTCGCGAAGGGCGCTTAGCTGCGACTTACCGGACGCCTACATCGCGGGTGTGTGGTCGGGCGACAGGTAGTGCCCGGGGTCGTCGCGGAACTCGAGCAGGCAGCCCTTGCCGCAGAACCAGTACGTCTTGCCGTCGTGCGCCAGCGATAGCTGGCTCGTCGACGTATCGACCTCCATGCCGCACACCGGATCCATCTCGATCGCCATATTGTCTCCTCGTCTTGGTACTCCCCCTGAGTATAGCGGGCGACTCTGGCATCGACGCCCCGCGGTGGTCGGACAGCCCGGTCACGTACCATCCGACGATGGATGCGCCCGACCTCAGCGTCACGCGCGAGACCCTCCAGGCTGAGCGAGCCCGGCTGCTCGATGAGATCGGGGAGGCGATCGTGACGCCTGGCCAGATGACCTACGGATCGCAGGCTGCCGCCGCCAGTGAGGTCTTCGCCCAGCAGCGGGATCTCGCCCTGCGCGATCGCGCCGATCAGCAACTGGCGCTTGTCGACGAGGCACTGGCGAGGCTTGAGGCCGGCACGTTCGGTACCTGCGTTCGCTGCGGCAAGCGGATCGCACGCGAGCGACTTGAAGCGCTCCCCTGGGCGGCGCGATGCATCGACTGCCAGCGCCTCGCCGGACGGGTCCGCTGATGGCCGTCGAACCTGCGGCCCTCGTCGATCTCGCTGCGATCCGAGCCGCCGCGGAGCGATTGCGCGGCGTCGCCGTGCACACCCCGCTCGTCGCATTCGGGCCACCGGAGACGCGCCGCTTCCTGAAGGCGGAGTCGCTCCAGCCACACGGCGCGGTCCAGCATCGGGTCGCCGACGCCGCGCTGACGACGTTTAAGGCCGACGCACTCGGG
>JANONZ010000012.1:0-8742 GCA_031421095.1 Thermomicrobiales bacterium | reverse complement strand
CGTCGTGCTCTTCACCGCCTTGACCGCGTATGACGTTCAGCGCATCCAGTCCGGCGATCTGGCCGCGCAGACCGGCTCCATGGAGAAGGCCGCGGTCGTCGGCGCGCTGCGTCTCTACCTGGACTTCATCAACCTGTTCTTGTTCATGCTGCGGCTCCTCGGCGGCCGCCACTGATCGGCTAGCGCACCGTCCCGCGGGTGACCGGGCGAGGGCGCGTCCGGTTCGGGCGCGTGCGGGCCGTGCTATTCGGGCAGTAGTCCCGCGACCGAGTCCAGTACGAGGTCGGCGAGCGGCGCCAGGTCCTCCCTGCCGCCGACGCCAGTCAGGACGCCGATCGTCATGCCTGCGCCGGCTGCCCGCGCCATCCACAGGTCCGCCCGTGTGTCGCCTACGACGGCCGTCCTGCCCGGCGCGATCCCGAGCGTCGCGCACAGGTGCAGGACCATGTCCGGCGCCGGCTTGACCGCGATGCCGTCGTCGGCGCAGACCGTCGCGTCCACGGACCCGGTGAGGTCCAGCGCGGCCAGAGTCCGCTCGGTCGGGTCACGATCGTCGCTGGTGGCGACGGCGATCCGCCTGCCGGAGCGCCGGAGCCCGCTGAAGAGCGCCACGAGGTCGGTCAACGGTCTGGCGAGGGCCACGGGATCCGGAGCGTGCCAGGCCGTCCGGAGCGCACGCTCCGCTTCCGAGGTCGTGAGGCCCACCGCCACGAGGATGTCGCGGGTGTGGTCGCGCAGCCGGGCCATCGGGGTCGCCGCAAGCCCGCCACCGGCCTGGATCCGCCCGGTCGCCGGGTCATAGCCGAACATCGCGAAGAGCGGCCCTTCGATCGGCCGGCCGGTCGAGGCCCGGAGGGCGGCAGCGACATCGGTCGCCCAGCCGCGCCACATGCCCCCGAAGTCGATGAGGGTGCCGTCCTTGTCGAAGACGACCAGGTCGATGCCCTCGAGGCCGACCGTCACACCTGCGCGCCGGCGTCCGCACTGGCCAGCGCACCTTCGCGGGCCGCGCCGAGCACGAAGCAGGCCTCCGCCGGGAATGAGATCGTCACGTTGGCCCCGATGTCCGGGAGCCGCAGGTGTGGCTCGTTGAAGGTATCGAGCGCCATCGTCGTCGGCGGCTCGCCGTGCGAGTCGTCATCGAGGCGGATCCGGATGCGTACGATGGAGCCCAGAAAGTTGATGTCCTCCACCTGCCCGTGCAGGCGATTGTCGCCCGGCCCACCGTCACCGAGGTGGACGCCCTCGGGGCGAATGGCGAGCGTCACCGCGCCGTCCGTCGCGTGTTCCGTGACGGCCTTGCTGGTGCGGACCTCGTGGCCGGCAACGGAGAGTCGGCCGGCGCCCGCATCGATCACTCCCGCGGCGACCAGGTTGAGGGTGCCGACGAACGAGGCGACGAACGCCGTGGCCGGGTAGTTGTAGATCTCGAACGGTGTGCCGATCTGCTCGATGCGGCCATCGCTCATGACCACGACCCGGTCTGAGAGCGAGAGCGCTTCCTCCTGGTCGTGGGTCACGTACACCGTCGTGATGCCCAACTGGCGCTGGATCGCCCGGATCTCCTTGCGCAGGATGATCCGGATCTTGGCGTCGAGGGCCGACAGCGGCTCGTCGAGCAGCAGGACCTGGGGCTCGATGGCGAGTGCCCGGGCCAGCGCCACGCGTTGCTGCTGGCCCCCTGAGAGCTGGTACGGGTAGCGGTTGCCGCGACCCTCGAGATGGATGAGCTCGAGCAACTCACCGACGCGCCGGTCGATGTCCGCCTTTGAGCGCTTGCGAACCTTCAGACCGAAGCCGATGTTGCCCGCGACGGTCATGTTCGGGAAGAGTGCGTACGACTGGAAGACCATCCCGACGTTGCGCTGGTTCGGCGAGCGGTAGGTGATGTCCGTCCCATCGATGGTGATCGCGCCGGCGGTCGGCTTCTCGAACCCGGCGATCATCCGCAGCGTGGTGGTCTTGCCGCAGCCCGAGGGTCCCAGGAACGAGACGAACTCGCCGCGCTCCGCGGTCAGGTTGAAGTCGAGGACCGCGGCGACATCCCCGAACGACTTCTGGATGCCGGACAGTTCCAGGAAGGCCATGCGACTCCTCGTCAGTTACCGGGCGTCGGTGAGGCTGACCCGGCTGCGCGAACCGCGGCCGAGCACGGCGATGAAGCCCATCGCGATCCAGGTCAGCCCGAAGCTCACGAGCGCGACCGCTGCCTGCTGATACGGCGCATTGCTGCCCAGCAGGGACAGGTAGGGCGCGAACGCGGGCCGCGACAGGAAGTTGGCCATCGTGAATTCGCCGATGACGATGGCCAGGGTCAGGAAGGCGCCGCTCAGGAGGGCCACCTTCAGGTTCGGCAGGATGACCTCCACCATGATCCGGAGCCACCCGGCGCCCAGGCTCTGCGAGGCCTCAGTGAGGGCCTGGATGTCCATCGTCCGGAGCCCTGTGTCGACCGCCCGGTACATGTACGGGAACGACAGGACGACATAGCCCGCGACCAGCAGTGCCGTGCTGCCGATCTCCGTATGGGTGAACGGCAGCGGCGGATGGCTATAGGTCTGGATGAGACCGAAGACGAGCACGATCGGCGGGACGACGAAGGGCAGGAGGGTGATGAACTCCACGAACGGCCGGGCGCGCGGCATCTTGAGGCGCACCCAGAAGGCGGTCGGGACCATGAGCGAGATGCTGATGATGACGGTCAGGATGCCCACGACGAACGAGTAGCCGAGGGTGCTGAAGAACTTCTGATCTGACAGGATCGCGGTGTAGGCCGCCCCGAAGGGGATCTCGCGCAGGGAGAACGCCAGCGTGCCGATGAGCGGCAGGATGAAGTAGGCGGCCCCCACGAGAAACACGAGCCACCAGACGATCCGCCCGAACGAGCGTGGTCGACGAATGGCGGGCCCGGCCTGGACCGATGCGCCACTCATCGCAGCCACCGCTCCGAGCGGCGCTGGAGGAACGAATAGGCCACCAAGGTGACGGCCAGGATGGCCACCATGCCCATCGCCAGTGCGTACCCCAGGCCCGTGTTGTGAAGGACGTCGCCCGTCAGCTGGTTGCCGATCAGGAGCGGAACGAGGTTGATGAAGCCGCCGGTCAGCTGATAGGCCGTCGCCTGGGCGCCGAACGCGTTGCCGAACAGCAGGATCATCGAGCCGAGCAGTGAGGGCATGAGGACCGGCAGGGCGATGTACCGCCAGAACTGGAAGCTGCTGGCTCCCATGTTCTCGGACGCCTCGCGCCACTCCTTCTTCAGGCCGTCGATGGCCGGGGCGATGATCAGGATCATGAGCGGCAGCTGGAAGTAGAAGTAGACGATCTCCAGGCCGAGCTTCGTGTAGAGCGAAAAGCCGTGGTCATACGGATTCAGCCCGATGCCGGCCAGGAACGTGCTCAGCAGGCCGGTCCGCCCGATCGTGAAGATGAAGGCAAGGGCGAGAGGGATGCCGGCGAAGTTCGAGGCGACCCCGGAGAACGTCATGAGTCCGGAACGGAACGGGCCAGGCAGACCGCCCGCGATGACGGCGTAGGCCATGATGAAGCCGAAGATCCCGCCGGCGAGGGCCGTGACGAAGCTGATCTCGATGCTGGTCAGATAGGCGTTGATGGGCACGGCAGCGGTCAGGCCGGTGTAGTTCTCGAGGGTCGGGGCGCCGCTCGAGTCGAGGAAGCTGCCGACGATCAGATACGTCGTCGGGATGAGCAGGAAGAGCGTCGCGAAGATCGCGAACGGCAGGAGTCCCAGCCAGGTCAGGTTGAAACGGCGACGCCCAGGACGCGCCGATGGCGCGCCCTGGGCATCCAGTGGCAGTGCGGTGCCGGTCACGGCAACGCTCTCTTGCGTGGACCGAGGGACTCGGTCCTACTTGACCACGGCGCCGACGGTGGTCGGCCATCCGGCGGTGATGGCAGTGGTCGCGGCGGTGATCTGGTCCAGCGTCGGAAGGATCGCGCCACTCGTATCCGGGAGCTTCGCCGCCAGGTCCGCCGGGACCTTGTTCGCCTTCACCATGGCGTCGTAGCGGATCGGGTTGCAGTAGCCCTTCAGCCAGATGAGCTGGCCTTCGTCGGAGTACAGGTACTCCATCCAGAGGCGCGCCGCGAACGGATGCGGGGCATAGGCACTGATGGCCTGGACGTACATGCCACCGAACTTGCCGTCGGTCGGGACGGCGACTTCGACCGGCGGATTGCCCTTCAGGGCGTCCTTGTCGGACAGGCCGTTGTAGGTCCAGGTGATCCGGATCGGCGTCTCGCCGGAGGCGACGGTCGCGGTCTTGGCGATGACCGGCACGAAGTTGCCGGAGTCGTTGAGCTTCTTGAAGAAGTCGAGACCGGGCTGGACGTTGTCGATGGACCCGCCGCTGGCGAGTGCCGCCGCCCAGACGGCCGAGATGGCCTGGTTGGACTGCGTTGGGTCACCGGACAGGGCGACCTGACCCTTGTACTCCGGCTTGAGCAGGTCCTGCCACGACTTTGGCACGTTCTTCACGACCGCGGTGTTGGTTTCGAACGACATGACGCCGAAGTAGTCGCCGTACCAGTAGCCTTCTGCATCCTTGGCCGAGTCGGGGATATCCGCCCACGTGGCGACCTTGTACGGGGTGATGAGCTGGTCCGTCTTGGCCTGCGGCCCGAACGACAGGCCGACGTCGATGACGTCCGGCGCCTGGGGACCCGGGTTGGTCTTGTTCGCCTTGATCGCATCGATCTCCTGGGCGGAGCTGCCGTCCGGGTTCAGCTCGTTGATCTTGATGCCGTACTTGGCGGTGAAGCCCGTCAGCATCTCGCCGTAGTTGCACCAGCTGTGCGGCAGGGCGATCGTCGTGAGGTTGCCCTCGGCCTTGGCGGCCTTGACGAGGTCATCCATGTTGCCGGCCGACGTGCCGGCCTTGGCTCCGCCCCCGGTCGAGGAACAGGCCGCGAAGACCACGGCCGCAGCGGCCAGGAGCCCCGCGATCCGGGTCAGTGAACGCTTGATCGACAAGTTGCTTCCTCCAGTGATGAGCGATGAGCTATCGAAGACGCCGTGACGGTTCGCTGGGGACCTCCTCTTCCCCTGCGGATCGATCCGCGTCCTCCCCACAGGCAGTGTGGCGGGCGCGCGGCTCAGTTGCGCGGTTCCCGAGCATTGGACAGCCCGCGCCCGCGGACGTCAAGACCATCGACGAGATTCGTCAACGCAACCTCATCGGAGTGGCAACAGCGGCCCGGGCATAGCGGTGCTGATTCAGGAGCCGGCGGGCAGCCATGCCTTCCAGGTGGCTTCGTGAGCGTCGAGCCACTTCTTGGCCGCGTCCGCTGGGGACATGTTGTTGTTGGCGATGTCGTCGGCTACCAGGTTCTGGTCTGCGTTCGTCCACGTGAAGTTCTTCACGAGGGTGTACGCGCCGCCGCCGTCCTTGACGAACTTCGTGGCCACGATCTTGTTGAGGGTGTACGGCGGGTAGTCACACGCCACCGTCTTGGGATCGGCATCGCACCCGGTCGTGTAGGCGGGCAGCGTCACCTTCTTGAGGTGGACCGTGTTGAGCAGCCACTGCGGGTCGTAGAAGTAGCCGATGAGCGGCGTCTTGTTCTTGGTCGCCTGCTGGAAGGCGGTGATCGTCGCGGCCTCGCTGCCGGAATAGATGACCTTGTAGTTCAACTTCAGGTTGGTCACCAGTGCCTCGTCGTTGGTGACGAAGGTCGGGTCGCTGCCGAGGAACTGGCCCTTGCCGCCCGACTCGCTCGTCTTGAACAGATCGGCGTACTTGTTCAGGTTGTTCGAGTCGAGGATGTCCGGGTACTTCTCGACCATCCATTCGGGCACGTACCAGCCGATGATCCCGGTGACCCCGTTCGGGCCGGCGTCCTGGGCGACCTTCTTGTCCGCGATGTACGACTTCTCGAGATCGGGGTGCCCCCAGTTCTCCAGGATGACATCCACCTCGCCCGTGTCGAAGCCCTGCCAGGCGATTTCCTCGGCGAGGGTATTGGTCGTGACCTTGTACCCCATCTGGTTGAGCAGGCACTCGATGACAGCGACATTCGCCTGGGCACCCACCCATTGGTTGATCATGAGCTTGACGGCGCCCTTGTCCCCGGAGCCGGTGCACGTCGCGCTCGTTCCCGCCCCGGCACCCGAACTCGGGACGGCGCTGCCGCCGGGTCCTGCGGAACAGGCGGCCAGCGCCAGACTCAGGACGACGGCGCCGGCTGCCAGCCGGGCCACACTCTTGCGTTGCATCGTATCTGCTCCTCCAGTCGTCGCCGGTCAGCCGGCCTCTGCCACGGTCATGTTGCGGCGTCCTCCCGCACCCTGAGTGATGCGGTCAAGCATGATGCCAAGCAGCACGATGGCCGTCCCGGCTGCAAGGCCCTTGCCGAAGTCCTCCCCCTGGGCGAATCCGGCCACGACATCGTAGCCAAGCGCCCCCGCGCCCACCAGCCCTCCGATGACGACCATCGCGAGGACAAGGACGATGCCCTGGTTCGCTGCGACGAGCAGCGCTCCCCGCGCGAGCGGGAGTTGAACGTGCCAGAGCAACTGGCGCTCCGTCGAGCCAGACGCCGTGGCCGCCTCCATCGCCGTCGTCGACACGGTCCGGATGCCGGCATCGACGAGCCGGATGACGGGCGGGACGGCATAGATGACCGCGGCCACGATCGCCGTGAACCGGCTCGGAGCGAACAGCGCGATGGCCGGGATGAGGTAGACGAACGCGGGCATCGTCTGGGCCATGTCGAGGAACGGACGCATGGCGCTCCGGACCCGGTCGCTGCGGGCCGAGACGATGCCGAGCAGGACGCCGAGCCCGAGCGTGATCGCGGTGGCGACCAGGACGATCGCCAGGGTCGCCATCGCGTGGCTCCACAGACCCAGCAGCACGATGCCGCCGAGGCAGACCCCCGCGATCGCGGAAGCACGCCGACCGGAGATGTACCACGCGGCGAGCATCACGACCACCACGACCAGCCACCATGGTGCGGTCGTCAGGATCGTCTCGAGCGGGTTGATCACGACGTCGCTGAACACCCCCTTGATGGCGAGGGTCAGGCCGGAGAATGTGTCGGTGATCCAGCCCACGATCGCGTTCGTTGGCGCGCGGAACGAGAAGGTCAGATCCTTCGGGAACTTCGTGGGGTCCGGCAGTAGGCGGGCGATGATGGCGACGCCCGCGACCGTGGCGAACGTGGCCGCGTAGAGCCAGCGTCGGCGGAGGCGCCCGTCGTCCAGGCGCCGGAACCGCGGGTCCATCGTCTCTCCGGCGCGGTCCGTCAGGCGGTCCAGCACGATGGCCAGGATGACGATCGCCAGCCCGGCGTCGAAGGCCGCCCCCACGTCCACCTTGGAGAGCGCCTGCAGGATATTCCGGCCGAGCCCCGGCGCGCCGATGAGCCCCGTGATGACGACCATCGAAAGGGCCATCATGATCGTCTGGTTGACGCCGATCCCGATCGTGCGTCGAGCGAGCGGCAACTGCACCTTGGTCAGGACCTGCCAGCGCGTCGACCCCAGGGAGACCGCCGCCTCCACCGTCTCTTTGCCCACTCCGCGGATCCCGAGCGAAGTGATCCGGATGGCCGGCGGGATGGCGTAGATGAGCGTCGCGATCGTCGATGACGGCGCGCCGATCAGGAAAAGCAGCGTGATCGGGGCGAGATAGGCGAACGTCGGCATGATCTGCATGACGTCGAGGATCGGCGTGACGATGGCCGACGCGCGATCGCTTCGCCCGATGAGGATCCCGATCGGGATGCCGATCACGAGCGACAGGCAGACGGCGGCCAGCATGAGGGCAAGCGTCGCCATGCTTGGTTCCCACAGGCCCAGCACACCGAGCGCTGCGAAGCCAAGGACGGACAGCGTCGCCAGGCGGATCCCGCCGAAGACGACGCCCAGACCACCGGCGACCGCGATGACCCCCGGCCAGCCCAGCCCGGCGATCAGGGTATCGAAGCCGCCGACCAGCGCCCCGATGAAGATGCGGATGGGGTCCAGGAGCGTCCGGTGCGCATCGACGAAGTCGCGCAGCCCGTTGAGCGATCTGAAGAGTGGGAAGCCCTCGTCGTGGGGCAGCGTCCACTGGCCCTGGAAGACGACATACAGGCCCACCGGCACGATGGCCAGGATGAGGGCGATGACCCGACGGGCGGACCTTGGATCAACCCGCCCGACCGCCGGCAGGCTGACGGCTGTCATGGGGCGCCCTCTTCGGCGCCGGCGTCGGCGCCGGCGATGGCGATGAGGATCTGGCGTCGGTCCACCACGCCGATGAGGCGGTCGCCATCGAGCACCCGGATCGGCTTGTCCGTTGCCGCTGCGACGTGGACGGCCGCCCGGATCACCGTGCTCGACGGGAAGGAGGGACCATCCAGCGCGTCATCCGGGGTCGGATCGCGCATGACCCAGCGCAGGGTCAGGACGTGCGACTTGGGGACGTCGCGCACGAAGTCAGCCACGTAGTCGTCGGCGGGCGCCCCGACCAGCTCCTCCGGGCGCCCGGCCTGGACGATGTGCCCGTCGCGCATGATGACGATGTGGTCGCCGAGTTTGAGCGCCTCGGCCAGGTCGTGAGTGATGAACACCATCGTCTTGCCCATCTCGTGGTGGAGTCGGAGGACCTCGTTCTGCATGTCCCGGCGGATGAGCGGGTCCAGCGCGCTGAACGGCTCGTCGAAGAACATGACTTCGGGGTCCATCGCCAGAGCGCGCGCGAGGCCGACTCGCTGCTGCATCCCGCCGGACAGCTC
>JANONZ010000011.1:0-6058 GCA_031421095.1 Thermomicrobiales bacterium | reverse complement strand
CATGACCGGCGGTCGCGCCTACCTGTACGACCCGATGGGCCGACAGACGGCCGCCCTCGACGATCTGAGCGTCGTCGCTGTCCGCCTGCGATCGGTCCTCGCGGACAGGCCGGACGGCCAGGCCCGGGTCATCGAACTGATTCGCCTGCTCGAGGCGCATCGTGGCGCAGGTTCGCGGCTGGCGGCGCGGCTGCTCACCGAGGCCGATCTCGCTTCGGTCTTCTGGCTGGTGGAGCCGATCCCCGTGGCGACTGCGACGACCGCATCGCAACCTGACCGCAACCAAGCCGTTCCCGTGCCGCCGCCGACGCCCGAACCCGTTGCTCTTAGGCTGGAACGGACGTGGGGCACCGTCACTCCCGGGTGACCTGCCCCGCCTGCCCAGGCCCGCCAGGCCTGCCCAGCCCCAGCCCCAGCCCGAGTCCAGACCGGAAGGTGCCTCGATGATCCATCCGTCCGATCCCGTGATCCGACCCAACGCCGTGCGCGACGGCCAGACTGCTCCGGTCACCTGCACGGCCTGCGGTTGTCGCCTGGCGAGTTCCGGCGACACATTCTTCCATTTCAACCCGCTCGGCGGGCGCGATGCGCGCGGTTGCCGCATCCCCTGTGCCGATGCGGAGCATGACGCCGCCGGCCGGCCGATCGCCGTCGCCGTCTGACCACGGCCAGATAGCCGTCCGATCGCACCGGCGCTGACGGGCGGACGCAGCCCGACGGGTCAGGCCGGAGCGCCCTCATCGACGACGATCCGATACCCCACGCCGCGGACGGCCACCACCTGCGGACCCCCGGCGGCCTGGACCTTGGAGCGCAGGCGGGCCAGGTGCGGCTTCAGCCAGAGGAGGTCGGGATCGTTTTCGGCGGGCCAACCTGCCCGGGCCAGCTGCAGGTGCGGCACGATGTCGCCATCGGCGCGGACGAGCGCCCCGAGCAGGCGGAACTCCGTCGGTGTGAGCGCGAGTGTGGTCTCGCCGACGCGGGCCTCGTGACGACCGGGCTCCAGGACGAGAGGGCCCGCGGTGAGCGTGCCACCGCCGGCCGAGCCGGGTCCACTGGACCGGTCAACCCGACGCATGACCGCCGCGATCCGCGCCAACAGTTCCGCCTTCCCGAATGGCTTCGTCAGATAGTCGTCCGCCCCGATACCGAGGGCGCGGACCTTGGCGGCCTCACCGCTCTCGCCCGAGACGACAAGGATGGGCGCCGGGCCGATCGCGCGCATCTGGCCGGCCACGTTGAACCCATCCGGGCCCGGCATGGCCAGGTCCAGCAGGACGAGGTCTGGATGCTCCTCGCGGAATCGCTTGACCGCGGTCAGGCCGTCGTACGCGGTGATGACCTGGTGACCCTCGGTGCCGACCAGGGCGGTGATGGCCCCCACCATCGCCGGGTCGTCGTCGACCACGAGGATCCGAAGGGGACGGCTACGCATCGTGCTCACGATCCTCGCTCACTGCTGTCAGATGGCCACGGCGGCCGGGAGGGCCACGACGAACCGCGCCCCGTGCGGTCGCGCAGGTTCGCACCACAGGCGGGCGCCCATGGATTCGCCGAGCCGCTTGGCGGCGTACAGTCCGATGCCCGAGCCGCGTGCCGTGTGCGTATCGCGTCGGGCGTACGGTTCGAAGATGCGCTCGCGCCACTCGTCGGGGATGCCGGGCCCCTCATCGGAGACGCCCAGCTGGACGACTCCCTCGTTGAGCGACCAGTCGATCCGGATGGTGGTGTCCGGTGGCGCGTACTTGACCGCGTTCTCGACGAGATGCTCCAGGATCTGATGCAGCCGCGGCGGGTCGGCCAGGGCATGCAGCCGGACGCTGGGCACGATCTCCACCGGATGGTGCGCCAGGATCGGCCGAAGCGAGCCGACGACCTCGCCGACGAGCAGCCGAAGGTCCACCGGGATGACCGACGCCGGCCCTTCCGGGACCACCCGAACAGAGGCCAGGATCGAGTCCACCAGCCGGTCGAGTCGCTCGATCTGCTGCAGCGTCGCCCGATGCCAGGCCGCCCGTGTTTCGCGCCGGGTCACGTCCCGCGATTCGCGTCCCCGCAACGGCGGATCGTCGGCGAGCAGGTCGGCATACGCCCGAACCACCGCGAGGGGCGTCCGGAGTTCGTGGGTGACGAGCGCGATCAGCTCGCTCCGGGCCTCGTCGATCGCCTTGAGCGCCTCGACCCGCGCCTCCGCCTCCGATTGCTGGCGGCCCTTCTCGATGATGCCGGCGAGCAGGTCCGCGACCGCCCCGAGTTGGGCGACGTCCGCCTCACTGAATACGCGTGGCTGCTCCGTCTGCACGTTGAGGACCCCGACGATCTGGTCGTGCCATGTGAGCGGAACGGACAACATGGATGCCACGAAGCGACGCTGGTCGATGCCGCGGACCCACAGGAATCGGGCGTCGGCCTTGACGTCGGGGATGACCAGCGGCCTCCGGTCGGCGGCGACCCGGCCCGTGACACCCTCTCCGAACGGAACGCGTGCACGGCCGATCTGGAACCGGTCGAGCCCGTTCGTTGCGGCCAGGGTCAGGTACGCTCCATCGCGGTCCAGCAGGTACAGCGAGGAGACGTCCGCGTGGAGCACGTCCCGGGTCCGGTCGACGACCGTCTCGAGCAGCTCATCCCAGGTCCGCGCCGTGGTCCCGAGTCGGGCGACCTCGTGCAGGAAGCGCAACTGTTCGAGTTGGTCGCGGGCGCTCTCGGCCGACCCCGGATCGTCGGCGGGATCGGGTGCGCGCGCGGACGTCGGCACGGAACTGACGGTCGTCATGGCCATCACCATACAAGCCTAGGGAAGGTCGGTCGCCGGGAGGGTTGCGGTCGGGTGGCAGCTTGGATGCGGATTGGCGTGGTCGCAGCATGCCGCTGAACCCGGCTCGGCCCTCGCCAGCGGTCGCGGCCGAGCCCCTCGGGATCGGTACGGCCGGTGCGCGCGACCCGCTCGCGGTCGAGGTCCGCCTGCTCGGAGCGCTGCTTGGCCAGGTGATCTCCGAGCAGGCCGGCCCGGAGCTGTTCGCCCTCGTGGAGCGCATCCGCCGACGCACGATCGCGCTGCGACAGGACGACGACCCCGCCGAGCGAGCACGGCTCGACGAGGACCTGCGCGATATCGACCTCGGATCCGCCGAAGCGGTCATCACCGCCTTCGCGCTCTACTTCGGCCTGGTCAACCTGGCCGAGGCCCGCGGCCGGGTGCGCGCTCTGCGCCGCCGCGAGCGAGCCGCCCGCGACGGGGTCCTGGACGACTCGGTCGCCGATGCGGTCGCCGGGCTGCGGCGCCTTGGCCGGACCGATGGGGAGCTGGATGCGCTGGTCGCGAACCTCGCGGTCTCCCCGGTCCTGACCGCACACCCGACCGAGGCCCGGCGGCGGACCACGCTGGTCGCGCTCCGCCGCTGCGCACGGCTGCTTGAGCGGCTCGACGATCCGCGGCTGACGCCGTCCGAGGATCGCGAGGTTCGCCGGCGGCTACGCGAGGAGATCACCCTCCTGTGGCGGACGTCGGACCTGCGTCTGGTCAGCCCGACGCCACTCGACGAAGTCCGCACGGCGATGGCGTTCTTCGACGCGACCCTGTTCACCGTCGTGCCGCGCCTCTACCGGGCACTCGATGGCGCTCTCGATCCCCCGGCCGGCCGCTCGCGCGGCCCAGCCTCGGATACAGGGCGGACCGGGGCACGACCGCCGCGGGTTGGCCCCTTCATCCAGTTCGGGAGCTGGATCGGCGGCGACCGCGACGGGAACCCGGGGGTGACCGCCGAGATCACGGCCCGCACGCTGCGTATCCACGCCGATCACGTCCTGCACGGCTACGAGGCCGTCGCGACCCGGCTGATGCAAACGGTCGCAGCGGCCACCTCGTCGGAGGGCGTGGCTCGGCCCCTCGCGTCCCGCCTCGCGCGCGATGCGGAGGACCTGCCCGAGACGGACCGACAGGTGCGCCGGCGCTTCCCCGACGAGCCGTACCGGCAGCGGTTCGGGTTCATCGGGGAGCGGCTGCGCCGGACCCGAGCGGCCCTGGTCGGCGAGCCCGCGCCGCTGACCGGCCGCTACGGGTCAGCGCATGAACTCGACACAGAACTGGTCGAGATCCAGGACGCATTGATCGCCGATGGTCTGAGCCGAGTCGCCTGGGGCGAGGTCGCCGACCTGCGCTGGCAGCTCGGGACGTTCGGGTTCCATCTCGCGTCGCTCGAGATCCGCCAGCACTCGGCGGTCCACGCGGCGGCGCTGGATGCGATCCGTGAGGGCCGATCCGCCTCCACAGACGTCTCGGCCGGCGTGACGCTCGGTGAGGTGCTCGCCACGTTCCGGGCGATCGCTGCGGCCCAGGTGCGGTTCGGGCCCGACGCGTGCCACCGCTACATCGTCAGCTTCACGTCCGCGGCCTCCGACATGACCGACGTCCTGGCGCTCGCCCGGCTGGCGATGGAGGCCGACGATGCGCCAGGCGCTGCCCCGCCGACCCTCGATCTCGTGCCGCTCTTCGAGTCGAGCGCGGCGCTCGACGCGGCCGGGTCCATCCTCGGGGAGCTGCTCGACGACCCGGGCTACCGGGCCGGCATCGCGGCCAGGGGTGATCGCCAGGAGGTCATGCTCGGCTACTCGGATTCGAACAAGGAGTCGGGCTTCCTGGCCGCGGCCTGGAGTCTGCACCGGGCGCAATCGGCCCTCGTCGACACGGCTCGTGCGCGTGGCGTCCGGCTGACCCTCTTCCACGGGCGCGGCGGTGCCATCGGTCGTGGCGGCGGCCCGACGAACCGCGCCATCCTCGGCCAGGCGCCAGGCTCCGTGGATGGCCGCCTCAAGCTGACCGAGCAGGGCGAGGTCATTGCCGCGAACTATGCCGACACGACGATCGCCCGGCGCCACCTGGAGCAGATGACCGGCGCCGTCCTCCTCGCATCGACGCCGGAGCACGACGCCCGATCGGCGCGGGCGCTGGCGGCCGGGACGCCCATCCTGACGGAGCTCGCCGCCACGTCTCGCGCCGCCTATCGGGGCCTGGTCCACGACGACCCGGGCTTCCCGTCGTTCTTCCGGGATATCACCCCGATCCGCGAGCTGTCCGACCTTCGCCTGGGGTCTCGGCCGGCGGCGCGTGGGCGGAAGGATGCGGCGCCGACGATCGATTCGCTGCGGGCGATCCCGTGGACCTTCGCCTGGTCCCAGGCACGGATCAACCTGCCCGGCTGGTACGGGCTGGGCCTCGCTTTGGAGGCCTACCGGGCGGTGCATGGGGACGCCGGGCTCGACGCGACCGCCCGGCTCGCCCGGGACTGGCCGTTCCTGTCGAGCCTCTTCGACAACGCCGAGATGAGCCTCGCCAAGGCCGACATGGGCGTCGCTCGGCTCTATGCGGCACTGGCCACCGGCCCGGGCGACGACCGGCGCTGGGACGCGATCGAATCCGAGTACCGGCGGACGGTCGCGATGCTCGGCCGGGTGACCGGCCGGGAGCGGCTGCTGGACGGCGCGCCGGTCCTCCAGCGATCGGTGGAACTTCGCAATCCGTACGTCGATTCGCTGTCCGAGCTCCAGGTCCGGTTGCTCGAGCGCCTGCGAGGCCTCGCGCCGGACGATCCGGAGCGCGGCCGGGTCCTGCACCTCGTCCAGCTCACCGTCAACGGCGTGGCGGCCGGTCTCCAGAACACTGGATAGCGAGTGGACGGGCAGGCTCCGCTGGTCCCGCTGGACGCGCTGGTCCCCGCTGGGCAGGCCGGCCCGCTCACCCCTGAGCCCCGCTCACCCCTGAGCCCCGCTGGGCACAGGATGACCATAAACGACGTCGTGCCGGCCCGAAGTGTCAAGGTTGTGCGCCGTCTGCACGTAGCGGACTGATTCGCTGGCGTTTGTTCCGATTCCTGTGCGCGGAGTGATCGAAATCGACCGTTGGCCGACCTGACCTGGCGAATGTGGTCACCACATGCACGACGGCCTCGCGCACGCCCCACGCCCCACGCCCCACGCCCGCCCGCCCACGCCCGCTCCAGATGCCATGTTGTTCCGGGGCCGTCTGCGCCTAGGAACCGGAGATGGCCGCCTCAGCCAG
>JANONZ010000010.1:0-2216 GCA_031421095.1 Thermomicrobiales bacterium | reverse complement strand
GGATCCCGAACGTCTACGCGGAGGTGACCGGGGTCTACACGAACACGACGTTCGTGGACGCCTACCGCGGCGCCGGCCGCCCGGAGGCGACCTACGTCATCGAGCGGGCGATGGACCTGTTCGCGGCTGAGATCGGCATGGACCGCGCCGAGGTCCGCCGCCGCAACTTCATCCAGCCGGACCAGTTCCCGTACGAGAACCCGTCCGGCCTCGGTACGGCCAGCGGCGGTGCGAAGATCTACATCGACTCCGGCAACTACGAGCCGGCGATGGACATGGCCCTCGCCACGGCGGGCTACGCTGACCTCGACGCGAAGAAGGCCCAAGCGAAGTCCCGCGGCAAGCTCCTTGGAACGGGCTTCAGCACCTACCTCGAGGTGTGCGGCGTCGCGCCCAGCAAGTGGATCGGGGCCGTCGGCGAGGGCTGGGGCGCCGCGATGTGGGAATCGGCCAACATCAAGATGCACCTGACCGGCAAGGTCGTCGTCACGATGGGCACCCAGCCGCAGGGCCAGGGCCACGAGACGACCTACTCCCAGATCGTCGCCCACGAGCTGGGGATCCCGATGGAGGACATCGTCGTCCAACACTCGGACACGCAGGGCACACCGTTCGGCTACGGCTCGTACGGCAGCCGGACCGCATCGGTCGGCGGCACGGCCGCAGTCAAGGCCGCGGGCAAGATCCGCGAGAAGGCACGCCGGATGGCGGCCCACATGCTGGAGGCCGCGGTCGATGACATCGAGGTCGACGGCGCGAACTACAGCGTCAAGGGCAGCCCCGATCGAGTGAAGACGATCCAGGAGATCGCCTTCGCCATCGACCTGGCGTTCGACCCGCCGGAGGGGATGGAGCCGTACCTCGACGAGACGGCCTACTACGACACGCCCAACTGCACCTGGCCATTCGGCACGCACGTCGCCGTCGTCGAGATCGACGAGGAGACCGGCCACGTCGATCTGGTCCGCTATGTCGCCGTCGATGACGTCGGCAACAAGATCAACCCGATGATCGTCGACGGTCAGCTACACGGAGGGATCGCCCAGGGTGTCGGCCAGGCGCTCTGGGAGGGTGCGATCTACAGCGACGACGGACAGCTTCTCACGGGCTCGATGCTCGACTACCCCGTCCCGCGGGCGTCATGGTTCCCGACCCTCGAGCTCGACGAGACGGTCACCCCGTCGCCCGTCAACCCGCTCGGCGTCAAGGGCGTCGGCGAGGCCGGTGCGATCGCGAGCACGGCCGCGGTGGCCAACGCGGTCATCGATGCGCTCAGCCCGCTGGGCATCCGTCATCTCGACATGCCGTACACCCCACAGACCGTGTGGCGTGCCATCCAGGACTCGAAGGGAGGCCAGGCGTGATTCCGGCAGCGTTCAGTTACCAGCGTCCGGCGACCATCGACGAGGCGCTCCGGATCATCGGTTCAGACCCGGGCGCCAAGCTTCTGGCCGGCGGCCAGAGCCTGCTGCCGTTGCTCAAGCTGCGCCTCGCGTCCGCGGAGACCCTCGTCGACATCGGCCGCCTGCCGGAACTCAAGGGGATCCGGCCGCAGGCCGACGGTGGCCTGGAGATCGGTGCGCTGACGACCTATGCGGAGGTCCTGGAGTCCACCGCGCTCCAGATCGCGATCGAGGCGATCTCGGACATCGGCGACGTCCAGGTCCGCAATCGCGGGACCGTCGGCGGGGCCATCGCGCACGCTGACCCAGCGAGCGACCTGCCGGCACTGGGTCTGGCACTGGACTACTCGGTGGTCCTCCGATCGCGGCGTGGTGAGCGGGTCGTACCGCTCGACGGATTCTTCAAAGGCGCCTTCGAGACGGACATCGAACCGGACGAGCTGGTCGTCGCCATGCGGCGAGGCCCACTCCCGGCCGGTCTGGGTGGCGCGTACCTGAAGCTCGCCCAGCCGGCCTCCGGGTACTCCATCGTGGGGGTGGCGGCGGTCGTTGCGAAGAGCGGCGGCACCGTCAGCCACGTGAGGGTCGCACTGACCGGGGTGGGGGACGTCGCCTACCGGGCGAAGGCCGTGGAAGCCGCTCTGGCCGGATCGGACGGATCGTCGGAGTCGCTGGCCGCAGCCGCCGCCCATGCGATCGATGGCGTCGATGTGAGCAGCGACATCCATGCCGATCGAGCGTATCGGTCGGCGATGGCGGTCGTCTACACGCGGCGTGCGCTCGAGGCCGCGTTCGCCCGGACCGCCTGACCGC
>JANONZ010000009.1:0-1841 GCA_031421095.1 Thermomicrobiales bacterium | reverse complement strand
GCCTACACCACGGTGATGACGATCCTGACCCGACTCCTCGAACGCGGCTTCGTGACGCGCGAGAAGGAGGGACGCCAGTACCGATACACGGCGGCCTTCTCCCAGGCGGGACTCGGCGCAGAGATCGGTCGACGCGAGTTGCGGAAGCTCATCGACCGGCACGGGGCCTCGTCGCTGGCGGCATTCGCGGCCGAACTCGGTGACCCGGACGACGAACTCGCAGCACGACTTCGCGAGCTGGCCGGACGCAGCGAATGGCGGTGATCGGCATCCGCAGGTCGCTGGGGTTCATCGTCATCTCCAGCATGGCGATCCTCGTCGTCTGCCTCATGGCGCCCGTGCCAGCTACCGGCGGTGCCAGGACATTCCTCGGCCCCGAATTGGTGCGGCTCGTTCTGGCACTCATCGGCATCACGGGTCTCCTCGTCGGCCTCTCGGTCGCCTGGCATGCCGAACGTCACCGACGACTGGCGAGTCTGCTCGACCGCCTCGCCGAGCCTGCGGTCCTTGGCGAGATGCCGGTCGGCGTCGTCGACGGCATCGGCCCGGCCTGCGTCGCCGGCCTTCGACGGCCGCGCATCTACTGCGCATCCGATCTGGCGATCCAGCTCGAGCCGGTGGAGTTGCGAGCCGTCCTCCTGCACGAGCGGCATCATCAGATCGACCACGCACCGGCCCGACTCATCCTGCTCGATGCCGTCGCGTGGCCCCTCGGGCGTCTGACGATGGGGCGCCGATGGCTCGCCGGAGCCCGGGCGCAGATCGAGATCGCGGCCGACCGCTACGCGCTCACTTCGGGAGCCACGCGCGCCGACCTGGCGAGCGCCCTCCTCAAGCTTGGCGACCAGGATGCCCCACTGGGTGTGGCCGGTTACACCGCGAGCTCGGAGCTTCGGTTGCGTGCGCTGCTCGACGACGCGCCCGGACGCGTGCCGGACCGTTCCCCATGGATCGCCGCGATCCTCATCAGCGCCACGGTCCTCGGGATGTGCCTCGTCGTCTGATGGCTCCCTCGCGACAGATCAACGTCGATCGGGGCCCGGCCAGGTCGTCCCGCCGTCCGGCGAGCGGAAGAACTCCGTCTCCCTGCTGACCACCGCCACGATCGCACCGTCGAGCGATGTCGCGATCGCAAACGCGGAGCCCTTGTACGCCGTCGCGCTCCAGCTCTGGCCACCATCGGTGCTGCGGTAGAGGCCGTCTGGCGAACCTGCATAGATGATCCGCCCGTCGGGTGTCGCCGCGAGGCCCGTCATCGGGTACGTCGGCGGCGTCGCCAGGCCGGACCAGTTCCGGCCTCCGTCGTCGCTCATCACGAGCCCGGTCGTGTCGACGCCGAGCAATCTCGTCGTCGTGCCGATCCGCGTCGCGAACAGTGACAGGACGTTGTCCCGGCGGACCTCGATCCAACGGGCACCGAAGTCCAGACTCTCCCAGAGCCCACCCGTCGCCAGCGCCGCCCACATCCGGGCGGGGTCTCCGGGATCGCGGGCAAAGCCGTGGATGTCGAGACTGGGCAGGTCGGCGGCGATGGGCTGCCACGTCTTGCCGCCGTCCCTGCTGGCCGTGAAGACGTCGTGACCGGCGATGACGATGGAACCGTCGTCTGCGGGCCGCATGCCCATGGCGTCGTCCCTTGTCGCGAGCGCTTGCCACGATCGGCCGCCATCGCGCGATTCGGAGATGCCGCCGTGATGACCGAAGAGGACGTGCTCAGGGTCGTTGCCCTGGAACGCGAGTGCGTGGACGTCACTCGTGCCGAGCCGCGACCAAGGTGTCTGCCCGGTCGTCGTCCCGCCGGCGTTGAGGGCCACCGCCACGACGCCGACAGCAGCGATCAC
>JANONZ010000008.1:0-1914 GCA_031421095.1 Thermomicrobiales bacterium | reverse complement strand
GCTCTACGTCGAACGCGGTGCGCAGATGACATTCGTGCTCCAGTCGGTCCTGTTGTTGGTCAGTGGCGTCTACTACTCGGTCGATGTCCTGCCGCCGTGGATGCAGGTACTGTCGCGTCTGTCGCCCGCCACGTACGTCCTGGAGGGCGTCCGGGCCGGGGTCATCCATGGGACGCCGGTGAACGACCTGCTGCCTCTGGTCTGGCCGCTCATCGTCATGGGCGTGGTCCTCATCCCGTTCGGGTTGTGGGCATTCGGTCGCGCCGAGAGGTACGCCAAGCGCACGGGCAAGCTCAAGCGGGTCGGATGAGGTGACCGAACTCGACGCGGTCCTGAGCAGCCTTGGCTGGGACGCAGGCTGGGCGACGACATTCGAACCGCACGCCGCCGAAGGCCGCCGCCCGGTCAGGGTCGTGGCCGTCCACAAGGGTGCGTCGATCGTTCGGGACGCGACCGGGGACCGTTCCGCGGTGGTCTCCGGGCGGTTCCGTCATGAGGCGCTCGCTCGCGCCGACTTCCCCACGGTCGGCGACTGGGTCGCACTCGATGGCGAAGACCTGATCGTCGCGATCCTCCCCCGACGGAGTGTCTTCAAGCGGATGGCGGCCGACGCCTCGCGGCTCAAACCGGGCATCGATGACGAACAGATCATGGCCTCCAACGTGGACGTGGCCCTGCTCGTCGCGGGTCTGGACAACGACTTCAACCTGCGCCGCATCGAACGCTACCTCGCCGTCGCCTCCTCGAGCGGGATCACGCCAGTGGTCGTGCTCAACAAGTCCGACCTGGCCGATGACGTCGACGGCCGGCTGGTCGCCGTGGACGCCATCGCGCCCGGCGTCGCGAAGGTGGCAGTGTCGGCTCGGACCGGCGCTGGGCTGGACGATCTGCGCGCCTATCTCCGACCGGGCTGGACCGCCGCGATCCTGGGCTCGTCGGGCGTCGGAAAGTCCACCTTGGTCAACGCCCTTCTGGGCGAGGAGCGCCAGGCGACGGCCGAGGTGCGCGTCTCGGATTCACGCGGCCGGCACACGACGACCCATCGCGAGCTGTTCGAACTCCCCGGCGGCGCCCTCCTGGTCGATACACCCGGCATCCGCGCACTGGAGGTCCTCGGCGCGGAGGTTGGCGTGGAGGCGTCCTTCGACGACGTCATCGAGATCGCGGCCGGCTGCCGCTTCAGCGATTGCGGGCACGTCGGCGAACCCGGCTGCGCCGTGCGCGTTGCCCTCGACGACGGACGCCTCACCGAGGATCGACTCGAGAGCTACCGCAAGCTGGAGCACGAGGCGGCCCGCCTGATCCACCAGGTCGACGCACGCGCACGGGCCGAAACCAAGCGCCATTGGAAGCTCATCCACAAGACGGTCGACGAGCAGATGGGCCGCAAATACGGAGACGATCGATGAACGCAACGACGCCAACGCCGGCCATCCCTGGCCTCGTCATGCGCCCGTTTCGCGACGCCGATGACTACACGCGACTTGCCGAGCTCATCAGCGCCACCCACCGACACGACGGGATCCCGTTGCTGCCGACGGCCGAGAACCTCCGGGTGGAGATGGAGGGTTCGGCGGGCGTGAACCCGGCCCGGGACGTCGTGCTCGCCGAGGTGGATGGTGCGCTGGTCGCCTCGGCCGGCGTCGAACGAGTCATGCGTGACGGGATGCCCACCTTCGACGTCTGGGGCAATGTCCTGCCGGCGATTCGCCGACGAGGACTCGGCGCGTCGCTCCTGGCCTGGAACCTGCGCCGGGCCACCGAACGCCGAGCCGAGGAAGACCTTGCCGCACCGATCGCCGCACAGGCGCATGCCGAGGACGACGAGATCGGCCATCGCCACATCCTGACGGATGCCGGGTTCGAGAGCGTCCGCCACTTCTTCCTCATGCGCCGCGAGGCACTCGACAACAT
>JANONZ010000007.1:0-8517 GCA_031421095.1 Thermomicrobiales bacterium | reverse complement strand
CTTCCGGAACGTGAATATCGCCCTGGTCAACCAGCTCGCCCTCCTGTGTGAGCGCATGGATCTGGACGTCTGGGAGGTCATCGACGCGGCGGCCACGAAGCCCTTCGGCTTCATGCGCTTCACGCCGGGGCCCGGAGTCGGCGGTCACTGCATCCCGGTGGACCCGTACTACCTGGCGTGGCGGGCCCGGGAGTTCGACTTCGTGGATCGATTCGTGGAGCTTGCGGGCGACATCAACCTGGCAATGCCGCGCCACGTCGTGAATCTGGTCGCAGAGGCCCTCAACGATCGGGGGCGGTCCCTCCGCGGTGCCCGGGTCGGTGTCCTCGGAGTGGCGTTCAAGCCGAACGTACGCGATCCGCGCAACTCGCCGGCGGCCGATGTCATGGCCGGGCTCCGCGGGCGCGGTGCGGAGGTGACCTTCCACGACCCTCACGTCGATGCGTTCCACGACTCGGATGGCGTGGCTTCGACATCGGTCGCGCTCGACGAGCTGCTGACAGGCTCGGACGTCGTGGTGGTGGTGACCCCGCACGCTGCGATCGACTGGGACGCCGTGTTCTCGCAGGCCGATCTGGTCGTCGACACCTGCGACGTCTCGCGCGGACACGCGACCCGGCCGCGCCAGGTCCTGCGCCTCGGCGCGGGCTGGGCGACCCGCCCTTGAGCGAGGGGCCGCCCGAGCCGTACGATCCCAGGGCGTATTGGGCGCGCCTGCACGAGGACGGCAGCCTGCGAGCTGTCGGTCAGTCCGGGTTGCCCGTGGAGCTCAACGTCTGGTTGTATCGGGCTCTGGAACGGAACCTCCGGGCGTTCCTGCGTCGCCATGGTCTGCTGTCGCCGCCTCCGGGCCGCGTCTTCGAGGTCGGCGTGGGCACGGGCTACTGGACCCCGTTCTGGCATCACCTCGGCGCCGGCCATGTGGATGGCTGCGACCTTGTGGACGCGGCCGTTGCGAAGATCCAGGTGCGATTCCCGGACGGGCAGTTCGTCGCCGGCGATATCGCGGACCCGGGCACCATCCCGGCGGACGGGAGCTACGACTTGGTGACCGTCTTCAATGTGCTGCTCCACATCCTGGACGAGGACCGCTTCGGGGCGGCGGCGGCGAACATCGCCGCGGCCGTCGCGCCCGGTGGCCACGTGCTTCTCGTGGAGCCGGCCCTGGACCTGACATCGTCGCTCCGACCGTTGCGCCATGGGGCGAGCTCGACCGCGCGGCCGCTGGAGCGCTACCGCGCGGCGCTTGAAGCTGGCGGCCTCACCTTCGTCACCGCGGAGGCGAGCACGGTCCTCGCGAACAATCCGATCGAGCACGGGCTCCCGCACATCGGCCGATTCGTGTGGTCATGGAAAACTGCGGTCCGCGCGGCTCGCAAGGGGCCGCGTCGAGCAAGGGCGGTCGGACGCGTCCTGAGCGCGGCCGATCGCGTGCTCATGTGGACCGGAGCGGCTCCGTCGGGAAAGTTGCTCCTGTTCCGGCGACCGATCGGGACGGTGGGAACGGAAGGGAGCGTGGCCGAAACGTCGTAGGCGAACGGGTCCCGCTCCACCCGGGAACGGATTCGCGATGTATCCCTCGTGGACCAATACCCAGAATGCACGCGATGGCGATCTGGGCGTCTAGCCACGCTCAGCTGTGCGATTCCCGTTCCGTGGCGGAACGGCCCGAAGCAGCGTCCAATCGCGATCTCGATGCCGAAGAGGCGCTTGCGCCCGGATCGGCCGCCAAGAGCCGGACCGCACAGCCCGGATCGGATCGACATGAAGGTTGAGGTACGATACCGGGCGCCCCAGCCTCTCCCGGCGCCAGGCCGGCCACGTGACAGGATCCACCCACCCCATGACCTTTCGAGCCAAACCCGTCGTCAAGCGCGACCACCGACCCGCCTGGGAAGCCAAGGACCGGCGGAACTTCTTCCTCAACATCGGGTTCGGCCTTCTGGTGGCCATCGCCGTCCTCATCCTGGCGGTCGCGGCCGGGGTCGCCTGGTACAGCGATCACCTCGCCCCGGTCGCCAGCGTCAACGGCCAGAACATCACCAAGGACGAATTCAAGGAGCGCCTGACCCTGGAGGCCTGGCGCCTTGACCAGGCGGAGGGGCGGATCCGGACGGCCGTCGTCGCCGGCTATCTGACCGAGTCGCAGGGCAGCGTCCAGAACCAGGTCATCGGCCGGCAGCGGCAACAACTCGCATCGATCACCCTTGAACGGCTCATCGATGCCCGTCTTCAGGCCAACCTTGCGACCCAGGAAGGCATCACCGTCACGCCCGCGGACATCGATGCGCGCCTCGTCGTCGAGGCGACCACCCCGGAGTCCCGGCGCGCTTGGGTCATCGAGATCAAGCCGGTCACGGACCTCGGCGCCATCGCCCCCTCTGACCTGCAGAAGGCCGAGGCCAGAGCCAACGCCGAGGCCGCGCTCAAGGAGATCGGCGGCGGCAAGTCCTGGGAGGACGTCGCCAAGACCGTCTCGACCGACGCCTCCAGCGCCCCGCAGGCGGGTGACCTGGGCTGGATTCAGGCCGACGACAGCCAGGCCGATGAGCCGTACCTCAAGGCGATCTTCGCCGCACCGGTCAACACGCCGACCGCGGTCGTCGAGGGCACCGATGGCATCTACCGGATCGGCCGGGTGACCGACATCGCCGCGTCCACGGTCGACGCCGACTACCAGGCCAGGCTCCAGAACGACGGCCAGGACCTGGCCAAGTACCGCGCGATGGTCCAGGCCGACGTCGTCTATCAGAAGCTCCAGGACAAGATCGTCGCGGACGTCACCAAGCCCGGCCCGCAGCGCAAGGTCTCGGAGATCCAGATCAAGGAGCCCACCGGCCTGCTGGGGCCCGATGCGGTCAAGGTTCGCCACATCCTCTACGCGCCAAAGGACGATCCGGCCAACGCCGCCACACTCCCGGCCGACGACCCCAGCTGGGCGCTGGCCAAGGCGGTTGCCACGGCGACCTACGAGAAGCTGCGGGCGCAACCGGAGTTGTTCGACTCGATCGCCCGGACCGAAAGCGCCGAGGGCAGCGCACGTGGCGCCACGGGGACCGGCGGCAAGCTCCCGTACTTCGACAAGGACAGCGCCATCGATGCGGCGTTCAAGTCGGCCATCCTGGCGGCTGGTATCGGGCCCGGCTCGCTGTTGGCGCCAGTCAGGTCGGCCTTCGGCTGGCACGTCATCCAGGTCATGTACAAGCCGACCGATCTCGATCACCTGGAGGGACTCAAAGTCAAGGCGGATGCCGGCGCCGACTTCGCCGCGCTCGCCCGCGACAACTCGGAGGCCGCGACGGCCGGCCAGGGCGGGGACCTTGGCTGGGTCGCCAACGGCCAGCTCGACGAGCGGCTGTCGACCGGCATCTTCGGAGCGACCGTCGGCCAGACATCCGAGGTCCTCGTCCTCAAGGGCGATGGGCTCTATCTGTTCAAGGTCTTCGCCGAGGAGACCCGGACGCCCGAGGGCCGCCAGCTCACGCAGCTGACCTCGACCGCGTTCTCCACCTGGTACGACCTGAAGAAGGTATCGGCCACCATCACCCGCGACCAGTCGATCACCGGCGGCGGCTGAGCAGGAGGAGCCCGGTGCTCGACGCGCTCGTCGCGGAGGCGCGGCTCCGCTGGGGTCTCGACCCCGCCCAGGGCTTCCAGGTGTTCGCCATCGAGCGCCTGGTCGCCGCGCCGCTGGAGCCGTCGCGCCCACTCCTTGCGGTCCCGCTGGCCACCCTGCGGGCCGGCTCGCCAGACGATGAGGCCGTGGCGCCGCTGCCCGGCCGATCCGGGCCGTCCGGTCGCGAACCGCTGACCCTCCTTCGCCGGCTCTACCCGGCTGACCACCCCATCGGACGGTTCGGTGCCGCCGACGGGACGACAGTCGGGTCGCTGTCTGCGGCCGACCTCGGATCGGCGTTGTATGTCGCGTCGCTGGCACCGGAGCTCGCGGTCAACGGACCGTGGGCGATGCCCTGGATCTCGGACCGGCTGCGCCAGCCCGACGGCTGTCCGTGGGACCGCGAGCAGACACACACGTCACTGCGCAAGCATCTGCTCGAGGAGGCCTACGAGGTCTACGACGCGCTCGAGGCCGGCGCCACGCCGGAGCTTGCCGGCGAGCTGGGCGACCTGTGGCTCCAGATCGTCCTCCATGCGCAGTTGGCGGCCGAGGCCGGGGTGTTCGACCTCGCCGACGTCCAGTCCGCCATCGCATCGAAGATCGTGCGACGCCACCCGCATGTGTTCGGCGATGCCGTCGCCACCACCACCTCCGACGTCGGTCGCCAGTGGGAGCGGATCAAGGCCGATGAGCGGGCGTCCGCTGCCGCGGCCACGAGCGCCGATGGCGACGTGGGAGCCGCTCCAGTGGCCAGGAGCGCGCTCGACGGTATCAGCCCATCCATGCCCGCCCTCGCCGCCAGCCAGGAGATGCAGGAACGGGCGGCCAACCTGGGCTACGACTGGCCGTCCATCGATGGCGTGCTGGACAAGGTCGTGGAGGAGGCCGAGGAGCTGCGCCAGGCCGCCAGCGATGCCCAGCGAGCCGAGGAATTCGGCGACCTGCTGTTCGTCCTCGTCAACGTCGCCCGTCGGCGCGGGATCGAGGCCGAGGCCGCGGTCCGGGCCGCCAATGCTAAATTCCGACGACGGTTTGCCAGTGTCGAGCGCGGCGCCGCGGCACAGGGTGTCGCCCTGCGCGACCTGGACTTCACCGCGCTGGATGCCCTGTGGGATGCCGCCAAGACTGAGGAGAAGACACGATGACCATCGGCAACCGGCCGGCCACCGTCCGTGCCGATGGGCGCGGACCAACGGACCTGCGCCCCATCAGTTTCCAGCTCGGTGTCCAGAAGTGGGCCGAAGGGTCGTGCCGGGTCCGGTTCGGTGACACAGAGGTCCTGTGCGCCGCGACGATCGTCGATCGTGTCCCGCCGCACCTGCGCGGCAAGGGCACGGGCTGGGTGACCGCCGAATACTCGATGCTGCCGCGGGCGACCGCGGAGCGGACCGACCGCGAGTCGGTCAGGGGCAAGATCGGCGGGCGGACCCACGAGATCCAGCGGCTCATCGGGCGCTCGCTGCGCGGCGTGGTGGACCTGACCAAGCTGGGCGAGCGGACCATCACCGTGGACTGCGACGTCCTGCAGGCCGATGGCGGCACGCGCACCGCCTCGATCACCGGTGGCTACGTCGCCCTGGCCGCGGCGCTCATCACGTACGGGCTGGACCGCCACCTGGTGGCCAAGGTCGCGGCGGTCTCGGTCGGCCTCGTCGACGGGCTGGCCCTCCTGGACCTCGACTACCCGGAGGACTCGCGAGCGGACGTCGACTTCAACGTGGTCGGTACGGACGCGGGCGCCTATATGGAATGGCAGGGGACGGCGGAGGGTCGGCCATTCGACCGGGTGGCCGCCAACGGCCTGCTGGACCTCGCCGACGGTGGCCTGGCGCAACTCTTCGAGGCGCAGGCAGCGATCCTCGCCACCGTCCGGCGGTGACCGAGCGGCGCCTCCTGGTCGCGACGCGCTCCGCCCACAAGCTGCGCGAACTGCGCGAGCTGCTGGACCTGGGTCGGACGGATCTCGTGTCGCTCGACGACCTCGGGATCGAGGGCGACCCGATCGAGGACGGCGCGACTTTCGAGACGAACGCCGCGATCAAGGCTCGGTTCGGGTTGCGTGCCAGCGGATTGCCGACACTGGCCGACGACTCCGGCCTGGAGGTGGACGCGCTGGGCGGCGGCCCGGGCGTGCGCACCCGGCGGTACGCCGGGGAGGACGCGACCGATGCGGACAACAACGCGAAGCTGCTCGAGGCACTGCACGGTCTCACCCCGGAGCAGCGCAGCGCTCGTTACGTCTGCGTCCTCGCGTTGGCCATGCCCGATGGGACCGGCCCGCGCGGTGGCATCCGGGTCATCACCGCCCGCGGGACGTGCCGTGGCCGGATCGCGACGGGACCGCACGGGACCGGCGGCTTCGGCTACGACCCCATCTTCCAGCCGGTATCGGAGCCGCCGGACGGACGGACGCTTGGTCTGTGGACCCCCGCCGAGAAGCACGCCATCTCGCATCGCGCCCGGGCGGCCCGCCGGATGGCCCCCCGCCTGGCCGCGCTCTCGTTCTGACCTGATCGTCAGTCTCGCTCCACCTGTAGCGGCCGATCGCTATGGTGTCGCGGTCGGAGTCGCCTTCGGGACCTTGGTCGGCTTGGCTGTCGGCCACGGCTGCGGCGGTGTACCGGGCGGGCTGAACAGGGCCGCCGCCATCGCCCGGATAGCCGGGAGATCGCCCTCCTGGGAGTCGCCGTAGCGGGTCGACTTGGGGTGGACCAGGGGGAAGCGGATGACGGCGCTCGTCACGTCCTCGCGCCCGACTTCCTCGATGATGGCGGCCAGCGTCGGCAACCGCTCGATCGGTACATCCGACTGGACCGTACGGCCGATCGCCTCGAGCAGGGCGGGCAACTCGAACAGGAGGCTCCCGCCGCTGGTCACCTGGAGACGCAGCGCGACGAGGATCTGCTGCTGCCGGGCGGCCCGCGTGAAGTCGCTCTCGCCGGCCGCCTTGCGCGAGCGTGCGAACGCCAGAGCGTTGGCGCCATCGAGATGGTGGGCGCCGGCCGTGATCGACCAGCCACGGCCGGCGAAGCCGTAGCCGTCGTAGGTCGGGTCCTCGAAACCCCTGGCGACCGTGACGTCCACGCCACCCACGGCATCGACCATCGTGATGAAGCCACCGAAGTCGATCCGGGCGTAGTAGTGGATCGGGATCTCCAGCAGGGCGCCGATCGCGTCTTCGACCGCCCGCATGCCACCATCCGGGAACGCCTCGCGATGGGCGTCGGCGAAGGCATACAGCGAATTGAGCTTGGGACCGTATGTGTCGCCGTTGCCGAGCGGTGTGTCGATGAGGTCGCGCGGGATCGAGATGATCGAGACGGTCTTGCCGACCGGATCGAGCGACGCGACCATCATCGTGTCGGTGAGCGTGGCGACGCGGGTCCGGGTCTTGTCGATCCCGACCAGGAGGATGTTGGTCCGCTCGCCATCCCGAGGGGTCGGCCCCGAGGATGGCGTCGGACGGCCGACGCCGCTCAGGACCTGGCCAGAGAAGATCGTCCGGAACGTGTCGCCCAGGATCGTGCCGGAGCGATAGACGACAAGGTGCGGCAGCGCCACCACGACCACGAGAAGTCCGATCCCGATCAGGCCCAGCCGACCGGTGGGTCCGGCCCGTCTGGTGTCGAGGGATGCCTGGCCGAGGGCGACCAACCGCCAAACAAGTGCCAGCAGGTTGACTGTCAACAACACGCTGAGCACCTGAGGCGCGACGGCCCAGGCCGCGAGCCGAGCCGGCGACTGGGTCTGGACCAGCGCGAAGACGACCGCGCCAAGCAGCAGGGAGGGGATCAGGAACAGGCCTGCCAGGCGCGGCCGCCGGTTGAACAGCTGGCCGAAGCCGGGGATGAGTGCCGACAGTCCCGCCGCGGCGAGTCGGCGGCGGTCGAAGGGTCCGGCGTCTGGCCGGATCCGGGTGGCGTGCACGGTCGGAGTCTACCGTGGACGCCGGCGCTGGCGCCGGGCTTCACGTCGCTCCGGCGTGTTGCTCGTATCATCGGATCTGTGATCGATCACGATGGCTGGCGCCTTGATGGCGGCGGTCCTGGGCACCGAGGATCGCCGTGAGATCCATCCCCCCGTCCAGGGACCGGTCCATCATCCGGGGGCCAGTCCGGCAGGCGCCCGGGTTCGACGAACCCATCGTCGCCGAGCTGTTCAGCATCGAACGCCTGGAGCAGCACGGCGAGTCGCTGGCGGCCGCCCAGTCGATCACTCGCGAACCGCGTGCCGGCCGCGCCATCAGCCCTCGGGTCGCCGAGAACGGCCGAGCGTTGATCCAGGCGTATCGCGTTCTGGCCCGGGCGATCAAGGACGAACGATCGATCACGCCGGCAGCCGAATGGCTCGTTGACAACTTCCATATCGTCGATGAGCAGTTGCGCGAGATCCGCGACGATCTGCCCACGGACTACTATCGCGAGCTGCCCAAGCTCGCCGACGGGCACCTCGAGGGATACCCGCGAGTCCTCGATGTGGCCTGGGCGTATGTCGCGCACACGGACAGCCGCTTCGATCCCGAGAGTCTGCGTCGCCTCGTAGCCGCGTTCCAGCGCGTGCAGCCGCTGACGATGGGCGAGCTCTGGGCGATCGCGACCAGCCTGCGGATCCTCCTGGTCGAGAACCTGCGCCGCGTGGCGGAGGAGATCGTGCGCAGTCGAGCCGCCCGATATCGAGCCGACGAGATCGCCGACAGCCTGCTGGGCCTCGGCAAGGAGAGTGCAGAGTCTGCGGCGACTTCCCTGCGCCGGCTCTCCCGCGGCGCTCTGCCGACCGCCGCCCGTGTCCAGCTCTTCCAGCGGCTTCGCGATCAGGACCCGGCCGTAACGCCCGCTCTGGGTTGGCTCGAGGAGGTCCTCGCGGCGCAGGGCACGACCGCGGAGGAGACCGTGCGCCTG
>JANONZ010000006.1:0-1622 GCA_031421095.1 Thermomicrobiales bacterium | reverse complement strand
GGCGAGCGGCACCTACGTAGAGGATCGCCATGGCGCGTGCGATGTGGAAGGGGGCCATCCAGTTCGGACTGGTCACCATCCCGGTCAAGCTCTACCTTGCGACCGAGTCCAGGGGCATCAGCTTCAACATGCTCCACAAGGCGGACCTGTCGCGCATCCAGATGAAGGTCTGGTGCCCGGTCGAGGATGAGCAGGTCTCGCGCTCCGACACGGTCAAGGGCTTCGAATATGCGCCCGGCGAATACGTGGTCGTCACCGACGAAGACCTCGAGCGCGTGCCGCTCAAGACCGTTCGGTCGATCGAGATCGAGCAGTTCACGAAGGCGGAGCGCGACGACGTGGCTGTGCGGTTCGTGAAGGGCGCCTATTACCTGGAGCCCGACAAGATCGGCCGGAAGGCGTTCAACCTCCTGAAGTCCGTCCTCGCCGAGGAAGGGCTGACGGCCATCTGCAAGGTGGTCATCAAGGATCGCGAGGCGCTTGCGGCGCTCGATCCGTTCGGCGACACGATGCTGCTCACGACCCTCCACTGGCCCGATGAGATCCGCTCGACGTCGGAACTCGATCTGGGCGAAGAGTCGTACGTGTTCAAGCCGGCCGAGTTGGCGATGGCCAGGCAGCTCGTGTCGGCGATGACCGGCGCGTTCGACCCGGCGCAGTACAAGGACGAGTACCGCGAGGCGCTGGAGGCCGTGATCGAAGCCAAGGTCCAGGGCAGGGAGACGGTGGAGATCGAGGCGCCCGAGGAGACCGGCAACCTCATCGACCTGATGGCCGCACTCGAGGCATCGGTCCGCGCGGCGAAGGCGGCACGCGCGGCGTCCGGGATCGAGCCCGTGTCGGTGGCGGATGCCAAGGCGGCGAAGGCGGCCCGAGCGGCGGCCGGGACGAAGGCGGCTGCCAAGGTTCGCGACGCGCAACGGGAGGCCGACACCGAAACCGACACCGAAACCGACACCGAGGCGCCGTCCAGGACGAAGGCGGCCGTTCGCAAGCGCAGGACCGCCTGAGATGGGTCGAGGCCCTGATCCGGTCGCCGTGCCAGTTTCGGTGTCGACCCGTTGCATCCCGCGCAAGGAGCGGTTGACAGCAAGGCACCACCCAGGCGGAGCGCGACCTCGTTGATCCTTTGCGCGACCGCGAAGAGCCCGGCACACTCCGCTTATGCCGCTCGACGAATACCGCCGGAAGCGCGACTTCACGAAGACGCCGGAACCGGCGCCTGAGCCGCCACCGACCCCGACCTCGACCCCGCCGACGCCCCACACCGGCGATCCCGCCACGGTCGGCCCCTCGCGAAGTGGCCGTTACGTCGTCCAGCGCCACCGAGCGACGCGGCTCCACTACGACGTTCGGCTGGAGGTCGGGGGCGTCCTCGTGTCGTGGGCCGTCCCGAAGGGGCCGACCCTGGACTCCGCCATCCGCCGCATGGCGATCCACGTCGAGGACCACCCGATCGAGTATTTCGACTTCGAGGGCGCGATCCCCGCCAAGCAGTATGGCGCGGGCGACGTCATCGTCTGGGACTGGGGGACCTGGGAGGCCGAGGCCCCGACCCTCGACGCCGCGACCGCCATCCCCGCTGGGGAACTCAAGTTCCGCCTCGAGGGCCAGAAGCTCAA
>JANONZ010000005.1:0-9661 GCA_031421095.1 Thermomicrobiales bacterium | reverse complement strand
AGGACGGCGCCCGGGATGCTGCCCATGCCGCCGACGATCACGATGGCGACGACGTTGATCGACAGCTGGAGCTGGATGCTGGAGGCGAAGATGGACCCGACCAGCGCGGCCGAGATGGCGCCGGCCAGGCCGGCGAAGGCGCCACCCAGCATGTACGCCAGCAGCTTCGTCTGGACGAGGTTGACGCCCATCCCTTCGGCCACGTCCTCGTCCTCGCGGACGGCCATCCACGAGCGTCCCAGCCGGGATCCGCGCAAACGCCAGGCCACGAAGGCCACGACCGCGGCGCAGGCCAGGGCGATGTAGTAGATCTGGACGGGCCCGGCCAGCCAATGCGTGGGGAGGACATCGATGGGCTTGGGGATGTTGATGATCCCGCGTGGCCCTCCCAGGAAAGCCTTGAGCAGGTCCGATCCGGCCAGGAGCCGGATGATCTCGCCGAAGCCCAGGGTGGCGATCGCGAGGTAGTCGCCGCGGATGCGCAGGATCGGCAGGCCAAGGAATGCCGCGAACACCATGGCGAAGATGACCGCGAACGGGACGGCCTGCCAGAACGACATCCCGGCGATGCCGTACTCGGCGGTCGAGGTCAGCAGGGCGACCGTGTACGCGCCGACCGCGTAGAACGCGACGAAGCCAAGATCCAGCAGGCCGGCCAGACCCAGGGTGATGTTCAGGCCGAGGCCCAGCAGGACGAACAGGGCCACGATCGCGATGACCTGGGCGAAGAATGGGCCCATCGCGATCGGGAAGAGCAACACCACCATGCCCAGCAGGATCGCCAGTGGCCCGATCACCAGGCGTCGCTGGGTCCGCGGCAGCGCCTCCACGCGCTGCTTCGGCCTGGTCGTCCGGACGATGGCGGCGATCGCGCCGCTCCCGACGAAGACGATGATCGCCCCGGGGATCGTCAGGCCGGCCGGTCCGAACAGGAACCGGGCCAGCGCTGCGAGTGGGGTCACCAGCATGGGCGTCCGCAACAGCCCGGCGAAGAGGCCGAAGAACACCAGCAATCCCAGGCCCCACAGCAGCGGCGAGCGCAGCGCCGTGGGCAACCCGATCAGGATGCCGGCCAGGCCCCCGGTGATCGCCCCGACCACGATCGGGACCCAGGCCCCGGACGTCCCCAGACCGAAGGTCAGCAGGTCGTACAGCTGCGGTGAGGCATTGAGGAAAACGGCGCGCAGGTCCACCACGTCACCCACGAGCACGAGTCCGGCCAGGAAGGCCCCGGTAATCACGCCGCCGGCGACGCCGGCCACGACGGGCTGTAGTCGCGAGGTCGCCACTACGCCGCGCGCTGCCAGGTACCCCACGACGCCGAACGCGATGAGCAGCGCCGCCTGCCCGAGCTCAACGACACCCACGACCAGCGGTCGTTCGTGGAAGACCGGGACGATGCCCACAAGGCACAGGTAGATGGCGATGGCCCCGCCGAGTACGCCGGTCCGAAGGAGGGTGCGCAGGTGCCAGCCTCCCGCCGCGGTTGCCATCATGTCGGTCGTCTGGCTGGTCGTGCTCATGCTCGACCCCTCGTCACGCGTGCACCCAGGATGCCCGACGGCCGGAAGACGAGGACCAGCACGAGCATCGTGAAGGCCACGACGTCCTTCAACTGGCTTGCCGCGGGCACCCCGAAGCCGGTCAGGAAGAGTGTCGGCCCGACCGCCTCGATCAGGCCGAGGAAGAGGCCGCCGAGCATCGCTCCGGGCACGCTGCCGATCCCGCCGAGCACGGCCGCGGTGAAGGCCTTGATGCCGGGGATGAGGCCCATCGCGAACGTCACCTGCCGGAACTTCAGACCGTACAGGACACCGGCCGCCCCGGCCATCGCGGCGCCGATGACGAACGTCAGCACGATCGCCCGGTTGGCGTCGATGCCCATCAGGGCGGCTGTGCCCTTGTCTTCCGAGACCGCCCGGATCGCCGTGCCGAGCTTCGAGCGCATCACGAACAGATACAGGCCCCCCATCATGCAGAACGCTGCGGCGACCACGAGGACGTCCACCCAGCGCATGTTGAGCAGCGGGATGGGCGCCGTCTGGTCCAGGAATGGCACGTTCGGATAGGCGTACAGGCCGGACCCAAAGAAGCCCCGGAAGGTGTACTGGAGGAACAGCGACGCACCGATGGCGCTGATGAGCGGGACCAGGGTGGGGGCGTTCCGGAGCGGCCGATAGGCGACGCGTTCCACGCCCATGGCGAGCCCGACCGAGACGGCCATCGCGACGAGGATCATGAGCACGATGGCGATCAGGCCGCTGATGACGTTGTCCGACAGTGCGCCCGCCTGTGCGAGGGCGACCGCGGCGAAGTAACCGCCGAACGCGCCGCCCATGAAGATCTCGCCGTGGGCGAAGTTGATCATGCGCAGGATGCCGTAGACCATCGTGTAGCCCAGGGCGATCATCGCGTAGATGCTGCCCAGGGTCAGCCCCTTGCCGACGAGCTCGAACCAGTCGCCAAATGTGTAGGTACCGCCGAGCAGGGTGAGGACGGATCCCAGCACGACCACCAGGATGATGGCGGCACGGAACGTCCACATGAAGACGTCGATCGCGACGTCGGTCAGTCGGTCCAGCCTGCGGACGTTCAAGGGGCGGTCTCCGCCAGGTGACGGGTAGGGAGCGGGGACGAACAGGCGCTGCCCGCTCGTCCCCGCGGATCGATCGTCTCTCTCAGCGAGAGAGGGTGCTTCGAGTTAGCGCTTCGGCCAGATCGGCGCCGTCGGCAGCTTGAGGCTGTCGACGTTGGCCTGGGTGATCTGGTAGACCCCGATGACCGGGGCTCCGCAGTCGCCGGTTGGGCTGCAGGACAGCGTACCGGTGAGGCCCACGAAGTCCTTGGTCGCGAAGATGGCGTCCCGGAGGGCACCCTTCCCGATCGTCATCGAGCCATCGGCGTTCGCCACCGCCACCTTGTCGAGCGCGGCGAACAGGATCTTCGTGGCGTCGTAGGCATGGGCGTGGAAGACGCTCAGCGGGTCGCCGCCGAACTTGGCCGCTCGCTTCGCGAGGAAGCCGGCATAGTCGCCCGTGAAGGCCGAGAAGTCCGGGCTGGAGAGGTAGTGGCCCACGGCGGACGCACCAGCGGCCTTCAGGAAGTCGACGGAGAAGTGGCCGTCCGCGCCCATGGTCTTGACGTTCTCAAGGCCGCTGACGGTGCCGACCTGAGATCTCAGGAAGCCTGCCTCAGCGATGAACACCGGGAAGTAGATGATCTCCGGCGACGTTGTCGCGATCGCCTTGAGGACCGTGCTCATGTCGGTCTGGCCTTTGGAGACAGCCTCCTGGGCCGTGATCGTGCCACCGAGCTTGGTGAACTCGTCGGCGAAGACCCCCTGGAGGGCCTCGGCATAGCCGCTGCCGTCGTGGATGGTGGCGGCCTTGGTCAGCTTCAGCTCGTTGTACACGAACTCAGCCGCGGCCTTGCCCTGGAACGCGTCGCTGTGGGCCGTTCGGGCGTAGCCCGCATAGGTCGCATCGCGATCCGCGAAGGTCAGCGCCGGGCGAGTGTTCGACGGCGAGATCGTCGTCAGGCCGGCTTCGGTAATGCTCTTGATGCCACCGACGACCTCGTCGGAGCAGGATGAGCCGATGAGCCCGACCAGGGTGCTGTCGGCCGCGAGCTTCTGACCCGCGATCGCGCCGCCCTCGGGCGTGCACAGGGCGTCTTCCGTGGTCAGAAGGATGTCGTGACCCTTGAACTTGCCGCCCAGGTCGTCGATGGCGATCTCGACACCCTGCTTGGAGTCCTCACCCAGGGACGCATCGGCCGTGGACAGGACGCCCCAGAAGGCGATGTGGACCGGCTCACCGGCCGGGATGGTGACGGTGCCGAGCGGATCTGCCGCCGGGGCCGCCGAAGCGGGGGCACTCGACGCGGCGGGGGCCGTTGTAGCCCCCGGGGCCGCCGAAGCGGGGGCCGTTGTGGCCCCCGGGGAACTGCACGCCGCGAACGCCAGGATGCTGGCGACCGCGAGTGCGCCTACCTTGTGAAGTTTCATCCAGTCTCCTCCATATCACCGGTCGTAACCCCCCTGGCGGGATCCGGCGCGAAACCCGTTCGACTCCTCGTTGCCTTCGGTCAGACTCGCGCAGGCCGCCCTCCCGGCGGTGGCGGCGAGTCTGTGACGATCCGCGACGAACAGTGGCTGGATCCCGCTCCCGGACGGCGCGCAGGTGGCCGCCGAAGCGATGTCGTATATTAAGCACCGGCGACCTGAATGCAATACCGGTCGGCCGCACCCTCAGCGCGTTGCGAACGAGTCATCGGTCGCCGCCGACGAGTGGATGGCGGGCCCCGATATTCGCCCCGGTCGAGCCCCGGTCGAGGGCCATGGTCGCCTGACCCTGTGAGGTTGGACCCGTCGGCGTGGAATACCTGGTCCGAGCAGCCCGTGTCACGGACATCGATCGAGTGGTCGCGCTCAGCGGCGACTCGGTGTCGATGAGCCGTGGCGAGAGCCAGCTCGCGGCCGCGGACCTCATGCGCCAATTGGTCTACCTGCCGCAGGCCACCATCGTCGTCGCCGAAGCGCGGCGCGTCGTAGTCGGTGGCGCGATCCTCGCGCTCCGGCCATCGGTCCAAGCCGGCGGGTACGTCGGCGTGGTCGATCTCCTGGTCGTCGACCCGGAGCACGACGCAGACCGCATCACAGAGGCGCTCCTCGGGGAGCTCCTCAGGTCGGCCAGCAACAAGGGCTGCGCCATCGTCGAGGCCATCCGGCCACACGACGACACGGTCGTTGCCCGCTGGGAACGGATGGGCTTCGGCGAAGCCGGTCCGCGCATGCAACGGATCGTGACCGCGGCTGGTGCTACCGCGCGTCCAACCTCATGACCTGCCCCGCCGAGCAGCGCGCTCGCGCCGGCCGGGCAACCCCCTGAACCCCAAGGAGTAACTGTGGGCAAGAACGTCGCCGTCTTCGTGGACGTGGCGAACATCTTCTATGCGGCCAAGGCCGCCGGCGTGGATATCGATTACGTCACGCTTCTCAAGTCGGCCTCGGCCGGTCGCGACCTCGTGCGCGCCTATGCGTACACAGGCCTGGATCCGGACAACGAGAATCAGCGCAACTTCCATGCCTTCCTGCGTCGCAGCAACTACAAGGTGGTCAGCAAGGACATCCGCAAGTACGGCGACGGCAAGGTCAAGGCCAACCTCGACATCGAGCTGGTCGTCGACATGATGAAGACGGCTCGAAACCTCGACATCGTTATCATCGTCTCGGGCGACGGTGACTTCGCGCCGGCCATCCGTGCGGTCCAGGAGCAGGGTGTCCGGGTGGAGGTCATCAGCTTCCGTGGCAACACGAGCTCGGACCTGATCGAGGTTGCCGACCAGTTCACCGACATCATCCAGCTGGCTCGGGTCGAGAAGGGCTCACGCTCCGGGCGCCGCGTCGCCGAGGGCGACGACGCGGATCTGTCGATGACCGAGGTGCCCGACAAGCTGACCGAGGGCACCGGTGCGGGCCGGGGTCGCGGTCGTGGCCGAGGCCGAGGCCGTGATGCCGAACCGGTTCCTGCGGCGGCTCGTGGCCGCAGCCGGTCTCGGCCGATGCCGGTCGCTGCCGCCGATGGCGCCGTTCGGAGCCAGCCTGCAGGCGGCCTGGTCGCGCTGCCGGGCGAACGGCTCTCGCGGTCGGCGGGAACGCTGACGGAGGCCGATATGGCTTCCGCCGAGGTGTTCACACTGGACGATCTGGAGGACGCCGGCGCGGTCCGCGTGGACGGTGCTCCCGATGGTCCGGACGGTCGAGATGAGGGCGCCGAGGATGGCGAAGGGCCCCGCCGCCGCCGCCGACGTGGCGGTCGTGGTCGTGGTCGTGGTCGCGGTCGGGGCGAGGACGGGCAGTTCGAGGGCGAGTCCGATGGCACGCCAGAGCGCGCCCCGGAGGCCGCTTCGACCCCTTCGGTCGCCGCGTCCGCTCCGGTCGCCGCGACGGGGTCGCCGATGCGTGACCAGGACCAGGACCAGGACGATGAGGTCCAGCCCGCCCCAGCTCCGCGCGGTCCTCGGCCCACGCCGTTCGGGTCCTTCTGGGATTCGCAGATCGGGACGCCGACCAATGCGGCGTCCGCGCCGCGCGCACCGCTCGTCGACGAAGAGGACTTCGATGAGCCGGAGATCCCGGAATACCTCATCGCCGAGCAGCGCCGAAGTGGCAACCGTGGTGATGCCAGCGGTGGGCGTGGTGCCCGCGGTGGACGATCGGCCTATCAGTCGGCGATGGAGCGCGAGCGCTTCGGTCGCAGCGGCGGGGGCGGCGGCATCAACCGCTATCCCGACGTGAGTGCCCGGACCCAACCGACCACGCCGCCGCGCGACGAGCGCAACGTCGGGCGTGGCGATCGCACGCCGGCTCGCACGCCGGCTCGGACACCGGCTCGGACGCCGGTGCCGTCGGTTTCGCGTGGCTCCGATGAGCCATGGAGCGACGTTCCGCCGGAGCTCGAGGCGATGCTTCGAGCCCAGGTCGCCCAGAAGCCGGCTCCCAGCCGAGTGCCGGCGCGATCCGTCCCTGCGGCCGGGCCGAGCGAGGTGACCCAAGCCGAGGAGAAGGCTGCGAAGCCGGCTCCGAAGCCACGGGCGGCCCGCAAGCCTTCCGAGGTCGCGGTGACGGCCGCGTCCGCCGAGGAGGTCGTGGCCGCGCCGGCGTCGAAGCTGCGTGCCCCGCGCCGGCCTGCAGCCGCGAACACGGCCGAGGCTGTCGTGGTCGAAGCCATGGTCGAAGCCGCGACTCACGACGTGCCGGCTGCGAAGCCGCGCGCGACGCGCGGGTCGGCGTCCGCCAAGGCGGGATCGGCCAAGACCGGCTCAGCAACGGCTGAAGGGATCGCCGCCGACGTCGACGCAGCCGTGCCGGCCGCCAAGCCGCGCGCGACACGCAAGCCGGCGGCACCCCGCAAGCCGGCCGCCAAAAAGGCGGCGGCGACCGAGCAGGCCTGACCGCTGCCGTGGACGGTGCCCGGACCCGGGGACAGGCCGCCGCGCTCGGCGTGGTGGCCAGGATGATCCGGGGTCCGGTCCCCCACGCCGTGCTCCTCGTCGGGCCCGACGGCGTCGGCAAGACGACGCTCGCCATCGACCTCGCCGCAGGCCTGCTGTGCACGGCAGATCCCGCCACCAGGCCGTGCCGGGCCTGCCGGGCATGCCGGTTGGTCGACAGTGGCGGCCACCTGGACCTGCACCGGCTTGGACCCGTGGGACCCAGCCGACAGGTTGTCATCGGCGGGCCGGACGCCAAGTTCCGGGGCGTTCGGGACCTGGTCTCGGAGCTCTCGCTCATGCCGGTCGAGGGCGGTGCCCGCGTGGCCATCATCGAGGGCGCCGACCGAATCAATGAGGACGCCCAGTCCGCCCTGCTCAAGACGCTGGAGGAACCGCCAGCCGGCATCACGATCGTCCTGTGCGCCGACCAGGAGGGACGGTTGCTCCCGACCGTCCGGTCCCGCTGTGCGCGCGTTCGCCTGGGGCTGGTCGGGCCGCGCGATATCGAAGCCATCCTGGCCGACCACGACGTTGCCGATCCACCGACCGCCTCACGACTCGGCCGCCTGGCCGACGGCCGACCTGGGCTCGCCCTCGCCTATGCACGGGCGCCGGAGGCCGTCCTGATCCGGGCCGAGTTGACCCGCATCGCCCTGGACCTGACCGAGGCTCGACCGTCGGCACGTCTGGCCGCCGCTCGATCCGCCATCGCTCGTGCGATCGCGCTGTCCTCCGCGCTGGCCGCCGGCGATCCGGCTCATGCGACCGCTGCCCGGCCCGTCCGTCGTCGTGGCGCGGCCGCCGCGGAAAGCGTGCCGGCGAGCGTCACGGCCAGCGTGGCGGCCAGCATGCCGGCCAGCGTCGATCTGCCCGAGGAGGACCCTTCCGATGCACGTTCCGACGAGGTCGATGGCGCGGCCCGGAAGGGCCCTTCCGCCCCCGAACGCCGTCGTGCCGTGGAGATCCTGATGGGGCTCTGGGGCGACGTCGTGCGCGACCTGGCGCTGGTCGGGAGCGGCGGCGCACGGTCGGTCCGCGATACGGTCCTGCTGGAGGAGCTCACAGCCGCGTCGGCCGTCATCCCGCCCGGTGCAGCCGCCGCCTTCCTGGCACGATCCGCTCAGGCTGCGGAGATGCTCGCCTCGAATGTCTCGCCAGAGCTGCTGCTCGATGCCCTGGTCCTGGCCTGGCCTCACCGCCTCGCGGCCGCGTGACGGCGCCATGAGCGTCCTGGACCGACCGCCCGAGGAGACCTCGACCGCGCGCCTGGAGGTGACCGTCGTCGGACGCGTCCAGGGAGTCGGCTTCCGTTACTTCGCGCGCCGCGAGGCGGCGGGGCTTGGACTCGATGGCTGGGTGGCGAACGCGCCCGACGGTATGGTCCGGTGTGTCGCCGAAGGTCCGCGCGACCATCTTGAGTCGTTCCGCGACCGTCTCCGAGAAGGTCCTCCGTCGTCGATCGTGGAACGCGTCACGGAGGCCTGGCTGCCGGCTACGGGAACGCTCGGGCGGTTCACGGTCCGCAGCGGAACGCACAGCGGCGACTGACCAGCACGGCGGCGACTGATCCGGACGGCGGCGACCGGCTTGCACGGCGGTGACGGGCCGCACGGCGACGAGCCAGCCGTCCGCCGTTCCACCAGCGCATGCCCGCGGCCCGGCCACCGGACGTACGCCGGCGCATGCCCGCGGACCGGCCACCGGACCGGCCACCGGACCGGCCGTTCCACCAGGGAACACTTTTCGCACAGGTCCCTCGTAGTCCATCGCCCAGACAGACAAGCACTGCAGTCTGGGGATCGGACCACGAGGCGTTCATCGGGAATCCGTTCCCGGGTGGAACATCGGCCTGGGTCCGAGGTCCCGCGGGTCGGCGGCGCCCAGCCCGTGCGGCCCCAGCCCGTGCGACCCGGCCTGTGCGGGCGCGCGCGGGCCTGCACGTCCGTGACCGGCCGGTTCGACCCACGTCCTCCAGTGACACTATCAGCGGCCGCGCCCCGGACGGCTGGGCTATTCCAGTGATGCTCGGACCGGATCATCGTATGCAGGATGGAGCCGAACTCTGTATCCGAGGAGCTGCCGGCGCTGTACCGCGCGATCCTGGACCGGGTCGCCCAGCTGGCGAGCAGCGGCGAGCGCTCGACTGCCAACCGGGTCCGGGCGGAGGCCACGCGGATCTACTCTCGTCGATGGGATGAACAAGCGCGCCGGCATCTCGAACGCCTGCTCAGACACCATGCCGGCGACGTGATCCGGCGCGACGCCACCACCCGCAGCGCTCAACAGCGGACCAGCTCCGCAGCCTGACGACCGCGACCGCTCCGGCAGCGTAGGCTAGGCGGGTGCCCAACGAGACGATCCAGACGGTCATCGAGCGCGCCCTCGACGCCTATGCCGCCCTGGGCGAGCTGGGCGAGGAGATCGAGGACGAATGGTCGTATGTCACCGACCTTGTCGAGGCCTGGCGAGCCCGGCTGACGGAGGTCGCCACCGCACGCGGCACGGAGCCGGCGCCACCGCCAGCGATCGCCGCCGTTGACCGCGCGATCGACGAGATCGACCGGATCGCGGATCCGCACCGCGCGATCGACTGGCTGTCCACGTTTCCCCAGGTCGTCCTGCTCGCCATCGGGGAGCGGCCATGAGATTCCAGGACGCCGCCCGG
>JANONZ010000004.1:0-2549 GCA_031421095.1 Thermomicrobiales bacterium | reverse complement strand
ACCCGGCAGACCTGTGGACGAAGTGCCCGACCTGCGAGGAGATGCTGTTCAACAAGCAGCTCGAGAAGGCGATGCGCGTCTGTTCGAACTGCGGCCATCACTTCCGGTTGGCCGCCGCGGCTCGCCTCGAGCAACTCGTCGATCCCAACAGTTGGATGGAACAGGACGGCGGCCTGCAGTCCGTCGATCGTCTGGATTTCGTGGATCAGAAGCCATACGTGGACCGGCTCATCGCTGCCCAGGCGGCGACCGGCATGCGCGATGCTGCCGTCTGGGGGACCGCAACGCTGGGTGGTGTCCCGGTCGCCGTCTGCGTCATGGACTTCGGGTTCATGGGCGGGTCCATGGGCGCGGTCGTCGGCGAGAAGGTCACCCGTGCCGCCGAGCACGCGCTCCAGGCGCGCGTTCCGCTCATCATCGTCAGCGCATCAGGCGGCGCCCGGATGCAGGAAGGCACGCTCGCGCTCATGCAGCTGGCCAAGACGCTGGCCGCCCTGGAGCGCCTGCGCGAAGCCGGTGTGCCGTTCCTGAGCGTGCTGTCCGATCCCACGACCGGCGGCGTCTTCGCCTCCTTCGCGGTCGTCGGCGACATCAACATCGCGGAGCCGAACGCCCTCATCGGCTTCGCCGGCTCGCGCGTGTCCGCCGGGACGATCGCACAGGAGCTGCCGGTCGGCTTTCAGCGTTCCGAATTCCTGTTCAGCCACGGGTTTGTCGACCGGGTCGTGGCCCGGCCCGATCTGCGGGATGAACTCGCCCGCCTGCTGCGACTCCTGCCCGCCCATCGCGGCGTGGACGACGCACCCCCCGATCTCGAGGGCGATCCGGCAGGCTTCCGGCCGTTCTCATTCCTCACCTCGCTGGCCAGCAAGGTGGGTGACCTGGCCGGTGGCGAAAGCGCTCGACCAGCATCTGACGAGGCGACGAGCGAGGCCGATACCCGCGACGCGGTCTGGGCGCGGGTCCAGCTTGCCCGTAACCTCAAACGTCCCCGGACCCTCGAATTCGTGGCGGCGATGACCGACGACTTCGTGGAGCTCCACGGCGACCGACTCTTCGGGGACGACGCGGCCGTCGTGGCCGGCCTGGCCAGGCTCGATGGTCGTCGCGTCGTCGTGGTCGGCCAGCAGAAGGGCGCCGACACGGACGAGAACATCCGGCGCAACTTCGGCATGCCCCACCCGGAGGGCTACCGCAAGGCGATGCGGGTCATGGAACTGGCGGAGCGGTTCGGCCTGCCGGTCATCACGTTCGTCGATGTGCCGGGCGCCCATCCCGGCCCGGAGTCGGAGGAGCGTGGTATCGCGGAGGCGATCGCCCGCTCCATCGGCCTCATGAGCCGCCTCCGGACGCCGATCGTGACCGTCATCACCGGTGAAGGCGGCTCCGGCGGCGCCCTCGCCATCGCCGTCGGCGACGTGGTCATCGCCCTGGAGAACGCTGTCTACTCGGTCATCTCGCCCGAGGGCTGCGCCGCCATCCTGTGGCGGACCGCGGATGAGGCGCCGGCCGCCGCCCTCGCCATGCGCATGACCGCCGCGGATCAGCTGGCGCTCGGCGTCGTCGACATCGTCGTGCCGGAGCCGGGCGCCGGCGCGCATATCGACCCGGGCGAGACGGCTCGCCGACTCAAGGCCATCATCGTGGATCGGCTGGATGCGCTGGAGGCGCTGACCATCGACGAGCTGCTTGGATCACGCTACCGGCGCTACCGGACCCTTGGGTCCTACACTGAGACGGAGATGCCGGAGCCCACGGCACCGCCCCCGGGACGAGGGCTCGGCGATCGCTTGCGCCACCTGCTCGATCCGGGGTGGCGCGCGGTGGGCCCCGCCGTCCCAACGTGGTCACGTGATGAGCCGCCGGCTCGTGAGGAGGTCTAAGGAGTGCCTGAACCGGTCCAGCCCGAGATCGCCGGCACGCCCCGCCCCGCCGCCGAAACCGCGGGCACGCCACGCTCCGCCGCCGGGCGCTCCGCCGACCATGCCGCCATGGACCGCCTGACCACGGAGCTGCTGCCGGCGCTCATCGTAAAGCTCGGTGCGACCGGGCTCGGCGAGCTGGAGGTCCGGGAGGATTCCTGGCGCGTCCGGCTGCGACGGCCTGCGGACGGGGCGGCCGGACGCGAGCGTCGGACCTCCGAGCGGGGCGAGCGCAGCACGTGGTCGGCTGGTGGGTCGGCATCCGGACCGGGCCACGCATCCGGACCGGGCTCCGCGCCCGGTCATGCATCCGGACAGGGCTCCGCACCCGGCCACGATGGATCGGGTCGCGCCGACGGACGTACGGTCGCCACCTCGCCGGCGGTCGGCATCTTCCAGCCGCGTCCAGACGCCCGGGCAGGAACGAAGGTCCGCGCCGGAGATCGGCTCGGTTCCGTGGATGTGCTCGGGATCCAGCAGGAGGTGGTCGCCCCGACCGACGGTGTCGTCGGCGCGTGCCTGGTGGAGCCGGGAGACGCCGTGGAGTACGGGCAGGACCTCATCGTCATCGAGTTCGCCTCCACTCCGCTGGGGGCTTGAGCGTGTTCGGCAAGATCCTCATCGCCA
>JANONZ010000003.1:0-2905 GCA_031421095.1 Thermomicrobiales bacterium | reverse complement strand
CCCGACGCCCCGATCGTCATGGTGGAGCGGACGGTCCGCGGCTGGCCGCTCCGCTACGGGGCATACGACGTCGATGGCCTATCCGTCTGGGGCGCCACCGCACGCATCCTGAGCCAGCTGGGAGCGGTGCTGGCCGGCTGACCGAGGGTCAGGCCGGCTCACCGTCGCGCGGCGGCTGCGATCCGGGTCGGGTCGGGATGCGCGCGGTCAGCTGACCGCTGCCGCGCGCGACCGGCTCGTCACCGCCTGGCGCTAGGTCACGCGCCCGGCCCGCGCGGCCGAGCACGGACCCGCCGTCATCCGCGCCGGCGAACTCGACCACGAAGGCGCGCATCTCCGAGTGCTCCGTCCAGGCCGAGTGGATGACGTCAGCCGGCCAGATGGCTGCCTCACCCGCGGCGATCCGCGCCCGCTCCTCGCCGACGCCGACCCAGCCGCCACCCTCGATGACGACGAAGTACGTCGTGTTCGGGTTGGAATGCGGCTCGATGCGGGCACTGCGCGCGAGGGCCAGCTCGGAGATCACGCCGCGGCCGTCGGAGTGGATGACCTGGCTGGTCAGGCCGTTCGTGCCCAGCAGCCCGTCCGGCCGGCGATGGCCGACCCCGAACCGACGGATCTCGATCGGCATCGCCCGACTGGACCTAGCGCCGGCGCCGCTGCTGTTGACGACGACCGCCGCGCCGCTTGATCGTCGACTCCGGGTCCGCGAACTTCTGCTTGGAGTAGTAGCGCTCGCGAGCCAGGCGCGCCTGGTGAGCGTTCAGCATGGGCGGGAAGCGCACAAAGCGGATCCAGACGAGCGTTGCGAGCCCAGTGATCACTGTCGCCAGGAGCAGGAAGAAGTCGAAGACGAACAGCGATTCGATGATGATCATGCTGAACGTCACGAGCCCGGTCCACCACAGCCACTCCCACATCTCCAGATACGGCGGATGCCGGTGGAGGGCCTTGGTCCGCGTGTAATAGAGCACGGTCAGGACGGTCAGGAGGATGGCGGCCGCGATCCACGTCGGGTGGAACAGGTCCGGGAAGTTCTTGTGGCTGAACGAGGAGAACAGGTAGTCCCAGGGGGCGAGGGTCACGCTCCGACCTCATTGATCGCGTGTTGATGGGCTACCGGAGTATGCCATGTCCCGCGGGTATACTTGATCGAGGCGGTTTCGCGCCGCCGCGACCGTCCGGGGATCCGTGGACGCACCCCGAAGACGCGCCGCAAGACCCACGGGAACGGGAGGAATGCCCCGGGTGCGTGCCCTGCTGTCAGTGGCGAACCGAGATGGGATCGTCGCCCTTGCGCGCGACCTGCTGGACCTTGACGTGGAGATCTTCGCGACCGATGGGACCCGTGACTTCCTCGCGGCGGAGCGGGTCGACGTCCGGTCGGTGGCAGAACTGACGGAGGGCGGGCCGCACGTCGGGGGCCAGGTCAAGACCTTCCACCACGCGGTCTACGCGGGGATCCTCGCCCGTCGGGATGTCCAGTCCCAGATGGACGAGCTGCGCGAGCAGGGGATCGGCCTCATCGATCTCGTCGTCGTCAACGTCAAACCGTTCGCCCCGGCGATCGGCGCGAAGCTGGTGAGCCTGGACGAGGCGATCGAGATGATCGACGTCGGGGGAGCCGCCCTCCTGGGCGCCGCGGCGCGCAATTCGACCGAAGTCACGGCGGCCTCGGATCCGGCCCACTACCCGACCATCACGGCCCAGATCCGCGAGCACGGGCGCGTCACCCCGGAGACCCGCGCCCGGCTGGCCGCCGAAGCGTTCAGCATGGTCGCGGCGTACCACGCCGAGATCGCGGCCTACCTGAACCAGGTCTCCGGCAACATCTTCCCAAGTCGGCTCGCGATCGTTCTCGAGAAGGTGGACGACCTGCGCTACGGCGAGAACCCCCACCAGCGAGCGGCGTTCTACCGGGAGACGACCCATCGCAGCGGCACGCTCGCCGACGCGACCCGCCTGCAAGGCGACTTCCCGTCGTTCAACAACCTGCTCGACCTGGACGCTGCCTACCGCATCGCGCGTGACTACACCGCCCCGACCGTGGCCATCGTCAAGCACACGGATCCGGTGGGCCTGGCCTCGCACGATGAACTCGTCGAGGCCTATCGGCACGCGCTGGAGACGGACCCGGTCGCCTCATTCGGCGGCATCGTCGCGGTCAACCGCGAACTGGACGGTGCGACCGCGCGCGAGATCGTGGCCAACTCGTACGAGGCGGTCGTTGCGCCAGCCTTCAGCCAGTCCGCGATCGGCATCCTGCGCGGCAAGCCAGGCCTCGAGCTCTTCGCCATCCCGCCCGACCCGATCGAGGGCATGCGCGACTACGGCATCGCCAGTCTCGACTTCAAGCGGGTCGCCGGCGGCCTCCTGGTCCAGAGCCAGGACGAGCTCGGCCTGGATCGTGGTCGGCTGCAGGTGGTCACCCGCCGCCGCCCGACCCTGGAGGAGCTGACCGACATGCTGTTCGCCTGGCGCGCCGTCCGGCACGTCCGCTCGAACGCGATCGTCCTCGCTCGCAGCGGTGCGACCGTCGGTATCGGCGCCGGCCAGGCCAGCCGTCTGGTATCGGTCGAGATCGCCCTCCGTCGCGCAGGCGACCGGGCCAGGCTCGCTGTCATGGCGTCCGATGCGTACTTCCCGTTCCCCGACGGGATCCAGGCCGCGGCGGGAGCCGGTGTGACCGCCATCATCCAACCCGGCGGCTCCATCCGCGACGAGATGGCCATCGAGGTGGCCGATCGCCACCACATGGCGATGGTCTTCACGGGTCGCCGCCACTTCCGCCACTGACCGCCGCCCGCGGATCGAACCGCAAGAGGAGTCCGATGGAACAGCTGCTCGCTCTCGAAATGATCCGCGTGACGGAGGCGGCCGCCATCGATTCGGCCCGGTTCATGGG
>JANONZ010000002.1:0-5255 GCA_031421095.1 Thermomicrobiales bacterium | reverse complement strand
CCGCGTAGAGGGCCGTCAGGAAGCCGGCTGCCAGCCCGCCGATGGCGAGCCACACGGACGCCTCCGCCGCACCGGCCAGTACCTGCTCCTTCGTCCACGCCCCGCCAAGTGGTGGGACCGCGGCGAGCGCGAGCGCACCGATGGCCGACAGGGCCGCAACGCGCGGCAGGACGCGGCCCAGGCGGAGCGCGTCGAGACGGCCGGTTCCCATCGCGTGGATCGCGATCCCGGCACCGAGGAACAGGAGCGACTTGAAGGCCGCGTGGGCGACGAGCTGGACGCCGGCGGCAGCCGGGAATCCGGCGCCGACCGCGAGGAACATGAGCCCGTACTGGGCGGACGTTGACGCCGCGAGTGCCCGTTTCGCCTGGGTCTGGAACGTCGCCACGATGCCGCCCGCGATCGCCGTCGTGACGCCGACCCGTGCGACCGCCGGCAGGAACCAGGCGACCGGCTCGAGCGCCGGCGCGAGCCGGATGAGGAGGTACGCCCCGGCCGCCACGAGCGTCGCTGAATGGAGCAGCGCGGATACCGGAGTCGGTCCGGCCATCGCCGCGAAGAGCCACGTCGAGAACGGGACCTGGGCCGATTTCGCGGCCGCGGCCAGCAGGACGCCACCGGCGACAAGCTCACGAGCCGGGCTGCCCAGCGTTCCGACGGCCGCATAGTCGAACGAACCCGATGCGGCGAACGTCGCCCCAGCCGCGACGTACAACCCGAGGTCGCCGATCCGGGTCGTCAGAAAGGCCTGCGCGGCGGCCCGAGGATTGTCCGGGTCGCGCCAGCCGTGGCCGATGAGCAGCCACGAGAGGGCGCCGACGATCTCCCATGCGATGAGGAGTGTCAGGAAGTCCGCGGCCGTGACGAGCACGAGCATCGCCGCGACGAACGCGAGCATGGAGGCGAGCAACCGCGTCCGGCCGACCGTCTCGGTCGCGGCCGCATAGGCCACGATCGGGGCGGCGACCAGTGGGACGAGGACGACCATCGTCCGGGCAAAGCCCTCGACCGCCAGCCGCAGCTCGATCGAGGGGCCCCAGCGGTAGACCGCCTCCGGCTGGCTCCCCGCCGCCCACAGCCCGAGGGCGACAGTCGCCGCGTGCGCGCCGACGGCGAGCGGCCCCAGGAGGCTCGGGCGCGCGCGCATCGCGATGACGATCACCGCGGCCAGGGCGGGCAGGAGGGGCAGGACCGCGAGCGTCATCCCTTCAGCCGCCGGAGCTTCTCGGTGATGTCCGCCCGCCGGACGCGATAGACGCCGGTGATCAGGGCAAAGCCGAGCGTCATCTCGACGGCCATCACGGTCATGAACACGACGCCGAGCATCTGGCCTTGCGGATTCCCGTCGGCCGCCCGCGCCCACAGGACGACGAGCGCCAGGATCGAGCCGTTGATCATCAGCTCCAGGCCCATCATCAGCATCACGAACGACTGCTGGCTGAGCGCGCCGTAGACGCCGATCCCGAACAGGGCGGCGGCGACGATCAGGACCGCTTCGATGGTCATGCCAGCGCGTCCTCCTCGTCGGGCTGGAGTGGCGGCTCGATCGAGCCATCCTCCGCGATCCCGTACCGCCCGCGCCGTCCGGCGATGGCGATCGCACCGATCATGGTCACCAGGAGCGCCACGCCGGCCGTCTGGAACACCAGCATCGAATCACCGAGGAGCTCCGTCCCGAGCTCCGCCGTCGCCGCCGTCGGGTTCGGGGCCGGGCGATCCGGGAACTCGCCGAACAGGCCGACGCCGGCCAGGGCGAGGAACGCGACGAATCCGGCGACCGCGGCGGTCCGGTTCTGATGGACCATCACCATCGGGTTCAGGCCGGCGGGATTCATCATGAACATGACCATGACGATCGCCATCACCAGCATCTCGCCGGCCATCATGAGGATGAGCACGGTGCCCAGGAACTCCGCGCCGAGCAGGATGAGGATCCCGCCGACGCCGGCGAACGAGGCGAGCAGGTAGAACGCCGCGCGAACCATGGAATCGGTGCGGAAGACGCGATAGCCGGCGACGATGCTGCCGATCGCGAACAGCCAGAACGTGGCATCGACGATGGGTCCGGCGATCACAGAAGCGACGCTCCCGAGACGAAGATGTTCAGCAGCGCGAGCGGGATGAGGAGCGCCCACGAGACGACGACGAAACGCTCGATCCGGATACGGGCCAGGAAGTGCCCGGCCGCGACGAACGCGACGAGCAGGATGACCGTCTTCACGATGACCCAGACCGGCCCCGGGAGCAGCGGCCCCCACCAGCCGCCGAGGAACCCGGCCGCGCCCATGGCCGCGACGGCGACGAGCATCGCGGCACGGGCGACCATCCACAGCAGGCGGCCGATCCCGCTGTCCTCGACCGACGTCCCGCCCGCCAGGTCGGGCGCGTCCGAAAGGTTGAGCGGGCCCCAGAAGCTGACCCCAAGGCCGACGACGAGATAGAGCGGGAGTCCCATCGGCTGGCGGACCACATTCCAGATTGACTCCTGCGAGGCGACGATGTCGACGATCGAGAGCGACTGCGCCGGCAGCGCGGTGGCAAGCAACGTTAGGAGAAACGGGATCTGGAACGACAGAGCCTGGGCGCCGTAGCGGTAGGCGCCGTGAAGGGCGAACGTCGAGTTCGGCGACCAGCCGTGGAGGAAGACCGCGATCATCACGAAGGCGATCGCCGCCGAAAAGATCACGAACCCGGTGGCCGGGTCCGCAACGACGAGGTTCGGGCCCAGCGGGACCATCACCAGGGCGATGGCCGCCAGTCCGAAGAGGAGTGCCGGCGCGAACGCCCAACCGTGCGCGTCGGGGCGTTCGGTCGTGCGCCGTTGCTGGACGAGGAGCCCAGCGGCAGAGCGGAACGGGTCGGCGAGGAGGGCGGGCAGACGAAGGGGATCACCGGCGACGACGGACCCGATCCAGCGGTCGAGGATCGCGACGAGGTAGATCCCTGTGACCATCGTCAGTGCAGACGCGGCGAGGGCGAACTCGACCGCGATGTACGGCCTCATGCCACGACCGTCGCCGAAGCGAGCTGCCCGGCGTGGGCCGCCTCGTCGAGGTCGATGTCGAGGCTCACGACCGTCGCCACTGCGTCGCCCCACTCGGTCTCGCGCAGGAGCTGGGGCACGAGCGCGAGGAGGCGGGCGCTCGCGGCACTGCCCGGCTCGAGCCGCCCGCGCGGCGATTCGACCCGACCGATCGGGGTCGTCCGGGCATCGCCGGCACGGGCCGCGAGATCCAGCGAGTCAGCGGCCTCGGCCAGCCGGACGGCCCAGCGCGCGGCCGCGTCGCCGCGATCGCGCAGGACGGGCTCGAACCCGAGCGCACGGTAGGCCGGATCCTCGAGTCGGACGTCCTCGGCGAGGCCCGCCGCGCGGGCGACGGGGCCGGCACCGAGGCCGGCGAGGTCATCTGCTGAGACCGTGCCGACGCCGCGCGTCGACCAGCGCGTCACCTGTGTCCAGCCGATGAGCCGGGCGAGCCGGCGGACGGCGCCGCCATCGCCCGGCTGCACCCGCTGTGCCAGCCTGAGCGCCCGGGCGCCGAGCGCAGTGAGGCCGTGCGCGACAAGGGCGTCTGCGAGCCAGCGCAGGTGCTCACGGGCACGGACGAGCTCCAGCTCGGCGATCGGGACCGGCTCGGTCAGCGCGCGCAGGAACGGTCGCAGACCCGTCCGCGGCGGCTCGACCGGCGGCTCGACCGGCGGCCCGACTGCGCCCTCCCCGATCGCCGCATCCAGCACGAGATCACCGGAGAACCGGATATCGAGGACGAGGCCGGACGGGAACCGCGGGAAGAACGGCCCGACCGCGACCGGCACGACGTCGAGGCGCAACCCATCCGGATCCGGCCCCAGCTCAGCCATCGGGCGCCCGTACGGCGCGCCGCCGGTCATCCCGCTTCCGCCCTGGCCATACGGCCCCACGCCGCGCCACTCCGCGGGATCGACGTCGGGCAGGAGGGCGGGCTCGGACGGGCGCCTCCCCAGGACAAGGTCGCGATAGACGGCGACCACGACCGCCACCGGGTCGCTGTCGGCGACGACCACCGCGGCCGCCCCGGGCAAGGACGCGAGCGCGCCTTCGGGTGCCCAGAGGACGGTCGTGCGCGGGTGCGGCAGCGCGTCGTGGACGCGCGCCAGGGCTGCTGCATGGACGTCCGCGATGGGACCCGCGATGACCAGGATGGACGCGGCCTTCGGTGTGTCGACGATGCGGACCTCGGATCGCAGCCGGAGATCCTGAACGGCGTCTCGCGCGCCGCTCCCGGCGATCGCGAAGACCGGGACGCGAGCCTCCGCAGCTAGCTGTTCGAGGCGGCGGGTCAGGCCCACTCGAGAGCCCGCTCCCGCCACGCGTACAGGATACCGAGGAGCAGGATGCCGATGAACATGCCCATCTCGACCATGGCGATCGCGCCCTCGCGGACGAAGACGACCGCCCAGGGATACATGAAGACCATCTCCATGTCGAAGGCCAGGAAGATCAAGGCCATCGGGTAGTAGCGGACGTGGTAGCGGTTCCAGGCGTGGAACCTTGGCTCCGAACCGCCGGCGAAGGGGATCCGCTCCGAAGCCGATTGGTGGCGGCCCCGGCGAGCGTCTCCGAACCACCACAGCCCGAGCACGGCCGAGAACGCCGCCACAAAGACGGCGAACGCGACACCGAGTGGGCCGAGCGGGACCACGCTGTGAGGGGCGGGCCTATCCGACTAGAGGTAGTCCGCCGGGGACTCGCGGAAACTGTCGGCGCAGTCCTGGCTGCAGAAGTAGTAGGTCGTCCCCTCGTGCTCGATGGAAGCGACCGCGTCGGCGGGACTGATCTTCATGCGGCAGACGGGATCCGTCACGAGCTTATCTTCATTGGACATCTGTTCCTCCTTGTGGGTCGCGCTGGGTGTGTTGAGATGCTACGCCGGACTCAGGCGGCGGGTGCGCCTCGGTCTCGAGCCCGGTCATCGCCCTGTTGCTGGGCCTGATCCTCCCTCGCGTGTCTGAAAGGCGGATGAGGCGGAGCTGAGAGTGCGCCGGAGGCGCCAGGGGCGCCGGGAACTATCAGGGGGCCGCGACGACGATCGTGCCCGTCATGCCCGGGTGATAGCGGCACAGATACGCGTAGGTGCCCGGCGAGTCGAACCGGCGCTCGAAGGCTCCGCCAGGAGCGAGGTTGCCCGAGTCCCACGAGCTGTCCGCAGCAGTGACGGTATGGGGCAGCGCGTCGTCGTTGAACCAGCGGATCGTCGTCCCAGCGGCAACGGTCA
>JANONZ010000001.1:0-1698 GCA_031421095.1 Thermomicrobiales bacterium | reverse complement strand
CGTGTCCAATCCAGCCAGGGTCAGGGTCGAGTGACGACCGTCATCGTCATCGGGGGCGGCGTCGCCGGCATGAGCGCCGCCCACGAGCTCGTCGAGCGCGGGTACACCGTTCGTGTCTTCGAGCGTCAGCGGCTGCCCGGTGGGAAGGCCCGCAGCGTGTCGGTCGATGGGACGGGAACGGATGGTCGACTGGACCTGCCCGGCGAGCACGGCTTCCGCTTCTTCCCGCGCTTCTACCGCCACATCATCGACACGATGGAGCGCATCCCCGTCGAGGGCGGCAGATCGGCTGCCGACAATCTGGTGGAGGCCAGTCGCGACGAGATCACCCTGGACGGCAAGGCCCCGATCGTGATGTCGGCCTGGTTCCCGCGGTCCATCGCCGACATCCGGGTCATGCTCTCCGACCGCGTCTCGATCCAGGAGCTCGGACTGAGCGCCGAGGACGAGAGCGTCTTCGCGGCCCGGGTCTGGCAGCTGATGACGAGCTGCCGTGATCGCGCGATCCAGGAGTACGAGCGCCTGCCCTGGGCGACGTTCCTCGGCGCCGATCAAAGGACGGAGGCGTTCCGTCGGTTCCTTGTCGGGGGGTTGACGCGCACGCTCATCGCGGCCACGCCCAACGAGGCGAGCACGGAGGTCGGCGGGACCGTCCTGACCGAGCTGTTCTACGCGATGGGCCGACCGGGGACCAGCGCCGATCGGCTTCTGTGCGGGCCGACCAACGACGTCTGGCTCACGCCCTGGCTGGCATGGTTGCGCTCACGCGGAGTCGACTATCACATCGACGCGGAGGTCACCGCGATCGACTGTCGCGACCGTCGTATCGCGGGGGTGACCGTCCGCGAGGGCGGGGTGGAAACGACGGTCAGCGGCGACTACTACGTCGCCGCGGTTCCCGTGGAGCGCATGTCACCCCTCCTGACCGACGCCATGCGCAGCGCCGATCCGATCCTCGCCGGGATCGACATCCTGGCCGGCGACGTCCGCTGGATGAACGGCATCCAGTTCTACCTGTCGGAGCGCGTTCCCATCGTCGCCGGCCACGTCACGTACATCGAAACGCCCTGGGCGCTGACGTCGATCTCGCAGGCCCAGTTCTGGACCGACTACGACCTTGCCGGCTACGGAGACGGGGCCGTTCGGGACATCCTGTCGGTGGACATTTCCGACTGGGACAAGCCTGGCGTCCACACGATCCACCAGCCCGCACGCACCTGCACCCCGGACCAGATCGCAGCCGAGGTCTGGGAACAGCTCAAGCACGCGCTCAACCGTGAGGGCGATGTCATCCTCAACGACGACCTGCGGCGGGGGTGGTACCTGGACCGCGACATCAGCCGCGGCGACACCGTGGAACCGGGCGACGTCCATGTGGACGAGATCGACGTCGATGCCGAGCCCCTGCTCGTCAACAAGGCCGGCCGCTGGAACCTTCGACCCACCGCCCACACGGGCATCCCGAACCTGTTCCTCGCCGCGGATTACGTGCGGACGAACACGAGCCTGGCGACGATGGAAGCGGCCAATGAGGCGGCGCGCCGCGCCGTCAACGGGATCCTCGACGCGACGGATTCGACCGAGTCTGCGTGTCGCATCTGGCCCGTGTATCAGCCCTGGGTCCTCGCCCCACTTCGTTGGTACGACGCACGCCGCTACGCCCGGGGCTTGCCCTGGGACCCTCGGCCACCGTTTCCC